>DATFDN010000447.1:0-9082 GCA_035252035.1 Acetobacteraceae bacterium
CAGCCGCGCGATCAGCGCGGTGGCGGCGTCGATCGCCACGGTGCGCAACGCCCGCATCGCCGACGCCTGCGCGGCGGCGATGCGCTGTTCGGCTTCCTTAAGCCGCGCCTCAAGCTGCGCATCCAGCTCCGCGGCCCGTTCCGCGGCTTCCCGCTTGGCCTTCTCGGCCGCCGCGTTGATCGCGCCCTGCGCTTCCGCCCGCGCGCGCGCCGTCGCCTCCGCAACCTCCCGCACCGCGGTGTCGGCCTCGGACTTGACCGCCCGGGCCGTATCCAGATCAGCGGCGATGGCGCCGGCGCGCTGATCGAGCACACGCTGCACCTGCGGCAGACCCCACTTCCAGCAGAGCAGGAAGAAGATCACGAAGATCACGGCGCCCCAGCCGACCTGATCGAGGGTCAGCGGGTTGTTGAAATTGAGCTGCGGCATCCCTTCCGCCATCGCCGCCGCGGGCAGGGACACCAGGGCAACGATGGCGGACGGGACGGCGCGGCGGAGCGAACGCGGCATGTGTCTGTCCCCCGGAACGAAGGAGAGGAGAAGGGCGCCCGGCGGCGCCCGGCCAATCCAGCGCTAGACGAACAGGATGATGAAGGCGATAACCAGCGCGTAGAGTGCCACCGCCTCGGTCAAGGCGAAGCCAAGGATCGCCAGGCCGAAGACGCGGTCGCGCGCGGCCGGGTTGCGGGCGACGGAGTTGACCAGCGCGGCGAAGATCTGGCCGATGCCGATGCCGACACCAGCCAGCGCGATCACGGCGAGACCGGCGCCGATGTTCTTGGCGGAAGCGAGATCCATGGGTTCTGTTCCTTTCCGTACGTATATAGTGTCAGCGCGCGGCGCGCTGTGTGGCGAAGGGGATACAACCTGCGATCAATGCAGGTGTACGGCGTCGTGCAGGTAGATGCAGCTCAGGATCGCGAACACGTACGCTTGCAGCACGGCGACCAGGATCTCGAAGCCGATCAGGATCACGTTCACGCCGAAGGCGAAGATCGCGGGCAGCCAGCCGTACCAGCCGGCGGCGCCCAGCATCACCACGAACGCGCCGAACACCTCCAGCATGACGTGGCCCGCCATCATGTTGGCGAAGAGTCGGACCGACAGCGAGATGAGGCGCGAGAGATAGGACAGAACCTCGATCGGCACCAACAGCGGCAGCAGCGCCTTGGGAACCCCTTGCGGCACGAAGTAACTGAACCAGTGCAGCCCGTGAATGGCGAGGCCGACCAGCGTGACCATCAGCACGACGACGATGGTCAGGGCCAGGGTGACGGCGATGTGGCTGGTAAAGGTGAAGAAGTAAGGGAACACGCCGATCAGGTTGCCGAGGAGGATGAACAGGAACAGCGTGAAGATGAACGGGAAGAACCGCCTCCCCTCAGGTCCGATCGTATCGACGCACATCGAATAGACGAATTCATAGATCATCTCGGCCGCCGCTTGCAGCCGTCCCGGCACCATCGCGCGCGGGCGCATCCCGATGACCAGCAGCGCGAGCGTCAGCACCGCCGCGACCACCATCATGAGGTTGGACTGGCTGAAATGGACCGCGGCGCCGGCCTCGCCGAGCGCGGTGTGCAGCTCGAACTGGCTCAGCGCGTCGATGTTCCCAGAAGCCAAGACACACCCCCTTGTCGGCCCGCGCAGGTACCGGCGTCGGGCTACTTGCGCTCCTTGCCGGCCTCCTGCCGTGGCGCGAACACGCGCCAGACGTTCAGAATCCCGGCCGCGCCGCCCAACGGCACGAACAGGATCAGGAACAAGGGCCGTGTGCCGGCCAGCCGGTCGATCCCCCAGCCGATGGCGCAGGCCACCAGCATGGCGGAAAGCAGCTCCACCGCCACGCGGAAGCCAAGGCCGAGCAGGCTCGGCTCGCTCTCCTCGGATGGCCCCGGCGGTGGCGGCTTGGGGTCGAGCCCCCGCCGCTCGCGCGCCGCGCGCAGCCGATCCTCGAAGGAGGTTCCGCCGTGTTCCTCTGTCATGTCCGCCCCGCGCAGGTCGCCCCGCCGGAAAGCGGGCGCTTGCTACAAGCGGGTTGCGAGAGTGTCAAGAATGGGTGACCGGAATTGGAGTGGGCGTAGACGCCCTACCGGATCGCGACCGCCGAATCATCCAATCAATGCGTGCAACTTGGCACGGATTTCGGTCAACTCGGCCGGGATTGCCCGGCCCTTCTTCACCGCTTTTCGTGCTCGCCAATCCAAACTCTTTACCTGATCCGCGAGAACGACGCTCGCCGGTGTTCCGGATAGTCGTACCTCGAACGGATATCCCTTTATCTTCGTCGTGGTCGGGCAGCATAGGATTAACCCCGATTTCGCATTGTAGGCACTCGGGCTGAGAACAACCGCGGGCCGGTGTCCCGCCTGCTCGTGTCCAGCCTGGGGGTCGAAGGCAATCCACACAATATCTCCGGCGGCCGGGACATAGGCTCCCGGCACTAGGCGATTTCCTCACCCATGGCGGGTCCGAAGTCGATCTCCTCGTGCCGGTTCTCGTCGGTGATCGCCGCGATGAGTGATGCGATATCATAGGCTGGCGGACGGATCGGATCGATAATGACCCGGCCGTGCTCCTCCCGCACTTCAACCGGCTGGTCGAGGCTGATGTTCGCCGCCGCCATGACGGATGCGGGGATGCGCACAGAAGCGCTGTTGCCCCACTTCTTGACAATCACCTTCATGCCCAGCCCTCCATAATGATACTCGTCAATAAAGAAGGCCCTCATGCGTGTCAACGATGTCGATACATGAGACTGCGCCGGAACTGATCAGGATGGGCTTTATCCATCCTCCTCCAACCGGGCCAGGAAGTCGCGCAACGTCGGCGCCCATTTCTCCGCGTCCCGCCCGGAGGCAAGATGGCCATAGGAGCTGTCCAGCTCCACATACTCGGCGCGCACCCCGGCGGCCCGCAGCTTTTCCATCACCGGCCCGGCCAGCCTTGGCGGGAACAATGAGTCGGTCGTCGAGAGCACGTACAGCACGCGGGCGCGGATGCGCGGGAACGCCGGCTCCACGTCGTAGCCGCGCAGCGCCCTGCGCAGGATGACCAGCGAGTTGGCGTCGAACTGCTCGGCCCAGGCGCGGGCGATGCGGCGCAGCTCGGCCTCGCGCGCGGCCGGATCGGGGATGCGCTCGGCAAGCTGGGCGTCGATGCCGTAGCCGCGCAGGGTCTCCATGCGCATCCGCGTGGCGGTTTCCAGCACGCCGCCGCGGTCGTAGTAGTCGCCCCCGTTCCAGTTGGGATCTTGCGCCAGCCGCGCCTCTGGCGGCTCCAATCCGCGCTCCGGCGCCTTGGGCGAGGTCACGGCCGCCACGATCCCATCCATGGCGTCAGGGAATGTGACCGCCCAGGCGAATGCCTGGAACCCGCCATAGGACGGCCCGATCACCGCGACCAGCCGGCGTATGCCGAGATGCGTGATAAGCCGGTGCTGCGCGGTGACGATGTCGGTGAGCGTGAGGTCGGGAAAGCGCGACCCGTATGGCCGCCCGGTGGCCGGGTCGATGCTGGCGGCATTGGTGGACCCGAAGGACGAGCCCAGCATGTTCGAGGACACGACGAAATAGCGGTCCGTGTCGATCGCCCGTCCCGGCCCGACCAGGGCGGCCCATGAATTCTCCGACGCGCCTTTCTCGCCCACCACGTATTCCGGGCCGGAGGTATAGCCATGAGTCATGAGGATGGCGTTGCGCCCATCCGGGGCGAGCTGGCCCAGGGTCAGGTAGGCGATCTCCGCGGTCGCGAGGACACCGCCATTCTGGAGCCGGAAATCCTTTACGGTAAAGCGCTTGAGCGACATCGCCTGGTTCCCCTGACGCGTGTGGCTAGCCACGCACCTCCACCACCGCATCCACCGCGAACGCCCCCTCGCCGTCCGGCATCGCGAACACCGGGTTCAGGTCCACGGACGCGAGCCGCTCCCCAGCCTGGTGCGCGAACACCGACAGCCGCGCCAGCATCTCGGCCAACGCCCGCACATCGGCCGGCTTGCGCCCGCGCGCGCCCAGCAGCAGCGGGGCACCCTTGATCGAGCCGATCATGCGCTCGGCCTCCGCGACGCCGAACGGACAGCGCCGGAAGACCACGTCCCTTAGGACTTCCACGAAAATCCCGCCCAGGCCGAACATCGCAATCGGGCCGAACACCGGATCGCGATGGATGCCCAGGATGCATTCGACGCCGCCCTTGAGCTGCTTGGCGACCAGCACGCCCTCGATCCGCGCCGACGGCGCCGCTGCCTTGGCGCGGGCGAGCAAGGTGGCGAAGCCCTCGCGCACGGCGGCGGCGTCGGCCACGTCCAACAGCACGCCGCCGATCTCCGACTTGTGCAGGATGTCGGGCGAGAGGATCTTCATCACCACCGGAAAGCCGAACCGCTCGGCGGCGGCAACCGCTGCCTCGGCGGTCTCGCACGCCGCTTCGGGCGCGGAGGCGATGCCGGCCTCGGCCAGCAGGCGCTTGGCCTCGATCTCGGTTGGCGTCCGCGCCGGCAGCGCAATGGCCGGGACCGACGGGGGCGCCGACGGGGGCGGCGCGGCGAACGCCTCTCCGAACCGCCCCATGGCGGCGATGGCGGTCACGGCGCGGCTCGGGTCTTCGTGACAGATCCAGCCAGCCTCCTCCAAGGCGCGAACCCGCTCGGTCGGGGCGATCACGGAAAGCACATAGAGGCGGTCCGGGTACTGCGCCCGCACCGCGTCCAGCCGCTCCTGCATCGCCGGCCAGCCCTCGGTCGAGGCGACCATGGTCATGAAGGCCAGCACCGACGTGTAGCCGCCGTCGCGGACCATTGCCTCCATGAAAGGGGTGAGCAGACTGACGTCGTTGGCTACTTGCGCGGTCGCGTCAACCGGATTGCGCGGCGCGCAGAACGAGACCAGGGACTTCAGCCGGGCTTGCGCCTCCTGCGGCATCTCCGGCATCGGCAGCCCGACCTGCTCGGCCACGTCGCTGACCAGCACGCCGGCGCCGCCCGATATCGTGATCATGCCGAGCGTGTTCCGCGCCGGATAGACCCGCCGCGTCGCGGTCTGCGCGATGTCCAGCATTTCCTCGCTGGTGCGGGCGCGGACCACGCCGAACTCGGCCATCACCGCCTCGGTCACGGCATCGTCCCCGGCGATCGAGGCGGTGTGGGACTTCGCGGCATGGCGGCCGAGCGCGCTGCGGCCGACTTTCATCATCACGATGGGCTTGCGCGCCGCGCGCGCCGCCTCGAAGGCGGCGATCAGGCCAGGAGCCTCCCGGATGCCCTCGGCATAGACGGCGATCACGTCCACCTCCGGATTCTCGGCCAGCCAGCCGATGCACTCGCCCACCGTCACGTCCGCCTCGTTGCCGGTCATGATGCAGAGCGAGGCGCCGATCCCGCGATTGCGGGCGAGCGTGTAGAGGTGCGTGCCGTAGGCGCCGGACTGCGAGGCGATGCCGATGCGGCCGGGGACCGGCCAGCCGCTGGCGAAGGACGAGGAGAACGTGGCGTAGTAGCCGGTCCGCCCGTCGAACACGCCCAGGCAGTTCGGCCCCAGGATGCGCATTCCATGCGCGCGGGCGGCGGCGATCATGCGATCCTGCGCCGCCTGGCCTGCCTCGTCCACCTCGGCGAAACCGGCGGTGAACACCAAGGCCGCCTTGGTGCCGCGCCGGCCGAGATCCTCCACGGCTTGCACGGCGATCGAGGCCGGCACCGCGACGATGGCGACATCCGGCGTCTCCGGCAGGTCGGCGACGGAGGGGTAGGCACGCACGCCCTGCACTTCGGGCCGGTTCGGATTGACCGGATACAGCACGCCCTTGAACCCGGCCTTTTTCATGTAGTCGATCGGCCGGCCACCGATTCGCGTGGGATCGTTGGAAGCGCCGAGAATCGCGATCGAGCGCGGGGCGAGCAGCGGCGTGAGGCCGGAAAAGCGCGTGGCGGAGGACATGGCCCTGGGTTTCCTCGGGAACTCGGCCAATCGTGGCGAGGAGGCAGGTCTGGCGCAACCGTAGGCGCTCGACAAAACCCGCAACTCGGGGCAAGCCGGGCGGCATGACGCTTGCTGCCGTGCTGCGCCACCTGGCCTTTGCCGCCGGGCTGTCCTGCCTGTCCGCCCTGACCGTCCGGCTGATGATTGTCGCCAGGGTCATGGACCAGCCGGACGCGCGCAAGTCGCACGACCAGCCGATCCCCAAGGGAGGCGGGGTCGGGATCGTGCTCGCCTTCGTGGTCGGCCTGCTCGTGCTCTATCACTTCGCGGAATTCGCCCGGCTGGCCGACCCCTACTTTTTGGGCGTGATCGACGCCTCGCTCGCAATCGCGTTGGTCGCTTTCCTCGACGACCTCGCCGACTGGCCATTCGCCGTGAAGCTGGCCGCTCAGCTTCTGGCCGCGCTGGCCGCGGTGGGCTCGGGGGTCTACGTGGAAAGCTACCGCCTGCCGCGCATAGGCGCGTACGACATCGGGTGGCTCGGTGGTCCGGCGACGCTGGCGTGGATCTTGTTCGTTACAAACGCGGTCAACTTCATCGACGGGCTGAACGGGCTGGCGGGCGGGGTCGCGCTGATCGCCGCCTGCTTTCTCGCCGGGATCGCGGCCGCGCACGGGGCGTGGTTCGCGTATTTCGCCGCGCTTTTGCTCGCGGCCGGCCTTTTGGGTTTCCTGCCGTTCAATTTCCCGCGCGCGCGCATCTTCATGGGCGATGTCGGCAGCCAGTTCTGCGGCTTCGTCCTGGCGATGCTGGGTGTGGTCGCCAGCCGTTTCGACGGGGTGGAGCTGCCGCTACTGCTGATGCCGATGCTGCTCTCGGGCGTGCTGTTCGATGTGGCTTTCACCTTGGCGCGCCGGCTCCTGGCCGGCGAGAGGGTAACGGAGCCACACCGGGGGCATCTCTACCAAGTCGCGCACCGGGCTGGCGTACCAGCGCCGGTGGTGGCCTCCGTCCATTGGGGGTTCGCGGCCTTCGGCGGCCTGTGTTGCCTTCTCTTCATCGCGGCGCCGTCACCGTTCAAACCCTATGTGCCCGCGCTGACGCTCCTGCCCCAGGTACCCTGGGTGGCGTTTGTCTGGGTCCGGTCCCGCGGCGCGGGCCTCACACGATGGTAGAGGCCGGCTTAGTCGCTGCTGCTTGTGGCCGGGGCCGCCTTGCGCGAGGCCGCGGGTGGCTCGGCCGGCGCCGCGCCCTTGCGCGCGGTGGCGGCCGCTTCGCTCATGATCGCGCGAAGATCACGAAGGAAACCTGAACCCTTCAGGGTGCGCTGCACAAGCACGCTGCGCCGGTCGAGGGGATCGACCTTGCGGCGGGCGAGGTCAAGCTCCCCCAGCCGATCGAGCGCGCGGGTGATCGCCGGTTTGGAGACATGCAGCTCGGCGGCGAGCCCGCGCACGGTATGGGCGCCGTCGTCCAGGTAGCAGGTCAGGAACACGCCCAGTTGACGGGCGGAGAGATCAGGGCCGTCGCGGCGCACCAGCGCCACGATAGTATCGCGAAGGATCGCGATGAGCTGGTCCGGAGCGGGGCTCGTTGCCATGGTCAGTCCTCTCATGCACGCCACGCGCGAGGCGGGTGCATAGAATTACTGCGTATTACAGCATTCCATTTACACGGCAAGACGAGTCTCGTTGCAGACCGCTCACTCTGATGTTACCCGGCTGTTTCGGTCTGGAAAGGCATCGACGAGTTTCCTCGACACCGCCGCGAACATCGCGCGTATCGCCTGGGCCTCTCCCCCTTCAGGACGGCCAGGTTGCGTTTGGTCATTCCAGGCGTAGAGGTCGATGTGCGCCCAAGGAACGGGCGGTGGGACAAACCGCCTTAAGAACAGCGCCGCCACGATCGCTCCGGCAAAAGGTTTTGTAGAGACCGTATTGAGATCCGCGGCCGGGCTCTGGAGCCAGGTGCCATAGCCGTCCCATAGGGGCAGGCGCCAAAGCGGGTCGTGCTGCGCGGCGCCTTCCCGCAGGATCGCCTCGGCCCAGGCGTCGTCGTTGCAGAAAAGGGCTGGCAGCTCGGGGCCAAGCGCGACGCGCGCCGCCCCGGTCAGGGTGGCGCAGTCCAGCAGCAGGGCAGGCGATTCCGCCGCCGCTTCGGCAAGGAGATCGCACAGGACGAGCCGCCCTTCGGCGTCGGTATTGCCCACTTCCACCGTCAGGCCAGCCCTGGTGCGAAGCACGTCCAGCGGTCGCATCGCCGTTCCGGACACGGAGTTTTCAACGCAGCCGACGCGCGCGACAAGCCGGATCGGCAGATCCGCCTCCATGATCATGCGTGCCAATCCCAGCACGGCGGCGGCCCCGCCCATGTCCTTTTTCATGCGCAGCATCGCCGCGGAGGGCTTCAAGTCATATCCTCCGCTGTCGAAACAAACTCCCTTTCCGCACAATGACAGAAGCGGAGCGTTGTCCCGGGCCTGGCTCCCGGCCCACCGAAACCGCGCGACACAGGGCGCGCGCGCCGAGCCGCGGCCAACGGCGGCAACCGCCGGATAGGCGCTTTCGAGCGCGGCCCCCTCGATCAGGTCGGCCGCCGCCCCGAACCGATCGCCCAGACCGATGGCGAAGGCGCCGAGTTCGGCGGGGCCGAGATCATTCGCGGGCGTGTTGATGAGATCCCGAACCATCCAAACCGCCCGTGCCTGCGACAGCATCGCCTCATGCGCGGCGGGCGGGGCAAGCAGCGCCGGTGCGCGCGCGGCAGGGCGGTAGGTGGTGAAGCGATAGGCGCCAAGGCAGAAGCCGAGCGTTGCCTGGGCCGGGTCGAAGTCGCCGGGCTGGACCGTCCAGACCGACCGCGCCGGCAAGCGGAGCGCGAGCCCGCCGAACGCGTGGGGCGAGCGGTCCTCGCCCAATCCCAGCACCGCCGCCCCGACGCCGTTCGCGCCCGGCAAGAGAACCAGTTCCTGCGCCGCAGCCGTGAATCCCGCGTCTCGCAGGTAGCCGGCTTGCCCCGGAGGGAGGGCATCAAGCAGGCCAGACAGTCCGGCGGGACGCACCGCGTATAGCGGGCGGGCGCCTTCCGCGCTCGTGGCAATGCAATCGAGTGCCTGATCCGGAATTGGCATTGGTTATGTCTCCCTCTCCCGCTCGCGGGAGAGG
>DATFDN010000448.1:0-12795 GCA_035252035.1 Acetobacteraceae bacterium
CTCGATATCCTCCAGGCGCTGCGCCGCGCGGGCATCCGCGCCGAAATGGCCTATCGCGGCAACCTGCGCCGGCGCATGGAGCGGGCCAACCGCATCGGCGCCCGCGCGGCGGTCCTGATCGGCGAGGACGACCTCGCCGCCGGGGTGGCACAGGTCAAGGATCTCGCGACCGGCGCCCAGGCGGCGGTGCCGATCGCCGAGGTGCCGGCGCGGCTGCGATGAGCCTCGACTCCAAGCTCGACCGCATCGCCGCCCGCGCCGAGGAGCTGCGGGCCATGCTCGCCGAGGGCGTCTCCGGCGATGCCTATGTCCGCGCCTCGCGCGAGTTGTCCGACATCGAGCCGGTGGTGGCCCGCATCGAGGAGCTGCGCGCCGCCGAGCAGGCCCGCGGCGAGGCCGAGGCGATGCTCGCCGATCCGGAGATGCGGGAGCTGGCGGAAGCGGAGCTGCACACCCTCAAGGAGCGCGTGCCGGCGCTGCGCCACGAGATCCGCCTGGCGTTGCTGCCGCGCGACGAGGCCGATGAGCGCCCGGCGATCCTGGAGGTGCGTCCCGCCGCCGGGGGGGACGAGGCGGCCCTGTTCGCGGCCGAGCTGTTCGCCATGTACCAGCGCTACGCCGCGCTGCATGGCTGGCGGTTCGAGATCCTGGAATACGCCGACACCGAGCTGGGCGGGCTGAAGGAGGGGATCGCCGAGATCGCCGGGCGCGGCGTGTTCGCCCGCCTGAAGTACGAATCGGGCGTCCACCGGGTCCAGCGCGTGCCCGCGACCGAGGCCCAGGGGCGCATCCACACCTCCACCGTGACCGTTGCCGTCCTGCCGGAGGCCGAGGAGGTGGATGTCCAGGTGGACGAGAGCGATCTCAGGATCGACGTGTACCGCGCCTCCGGCGCCGGGGGCCAGCACGTCAACAAGACCGAGAGCGCGGTGCGGATCACCCACCTCCCCAGCGGGATCGTGGTGGCGATGCAGGAGGAGAAGAGCCAGCACAAGAACCGCGCCAAGGCGATGAAGATCCTGCGCGCCCGCCTCTATGAGCAGCAGCGCGCGTCGCTGCACGCCACCCGCGCGGCGGACCGGCGCGCGCAGGTCGGCACCGGCGACCGCAGCGAGCGCATCCGCACCTACAACTTCCCCCAAGGCCGGGTGAGCGATCACCGCGTCAACCTGACCCTCTACAAGATCGACCGCGTGATGCAGGGCGAGCTGGACGAGTTCATCGACGCGCTGACCGCCGAGGACCAGGCGGCGCGGTTGGCGGCCGAAGAATGATGTTGGACGCCTCGCGCACCGACCCTTCCCCCAATCCCCTCCCCCAAGGGGAGGGGGCCAGCGCGACAACAGTGGGCGAGGCGCTTCGCGTGGGCGCCGAGCATCTCCGCAACGCCGGCATCGACAACGCCAGGCGCGAGGCACGCCTGCTGCTCGGCCACGCGCTCGGCCGAACCCAGGCGGATCTGCTGGCGTCCTCTTCCGACACGATCGACCCGATCCCTTATCTCTCCCTTATCGCCCGCCGCGCCGCGCGCGAGCCGCTCGCCTATATCGTCGGCACCCGCGAGTTCTGGAGCCTCCCCTTCGAGGTCTCCCCCGCGACCCTGATCCCGCGCCCCGAGTCCGAGACCCTGATCGAAGCCGCCCTGGCCGCGTTTCCCGACCGTCGCGCCGTCCGGCGCGTCCTCGATCTCGGCACCGGCACGGGATGCCTGCTGCTCGCGGCGCTTACCGAGTTCCCGGACTCGTTCGGCGTCGGCCTGGACCGGGCGCCGGAAGCGGCGGCCCTGGCGCGGCGCAACGCCCATCGCCTGGGCTTGGACCTGCGGACAGCCTTCCTCGTGGGAGATTGGAGTCGCGGGATCGGCGGGCTGTTCGATCTCGTGCTCTGCAACCCGCCCTACGTCCCCACGGGCCAGATTCAGAGCCTCATGCCGGAGGTCGCCCGCCATGAACCGGCCAGGGCGCTGGATGGCGGGGCGGACGGGCTGCGCGCCCATGCCTGGCTCCTTGCCGACCTGCCTCGGCTCCTGGCGCCCGGCGGCGCGGCGGTGCTGGAAATTGGGTACGGACAAGCCGATGATGTGGCGGCATTGGCAAGACGCTGTGGGCTTACCACATACGTCCAGGCCGACTTGGCGGGGATTCCCCGGGCGCTCGTCGGTCGTCCCCTGGGACGGATGCGGGCGATTCGATAAAAACCGTTTGGCATCGCAGACCAGGGAGTCTAGCTTGGCTGGCGGCGCGGGTCGCAGTTATTGAACCGCTGCCCTGGTGCCCTGGTCATTCGATTGGCGCTCCTTTATTGGATTGGGCGCTGACCGGCAGGCAGGGTGTCCGCCAGAGCCAATGTCGCTACAGAAGACTTGGCCGCGATGCAGCCGGCGCGCGACTCGCTCGCTCGAGACCGGCGGCGTCCTGGGGGGTCAACGGAAAGGCACGACGGCATAGAATGAACATGAAACGTATACGCGGCCGTGGCCATCGTCCGGGTGGCGGTGGCGGTGGCGGCGGAAGCCCGATGCGCCACAATGGCGGCGGCATCCCGCTCAATCGGAACCATGTGTTCGACAGCAACGGCCCCGATATTCGCGTGCGCGGGACCGCGCAGCAGCTTTTCGAGAAATACCTTCAGCTCGGCCGCGATGCGACCAGCGGCGGCGACCGGGTGATGGCGGAAAGCTACTTCCAACACGCCGAACACTACTTCCGCATCATCAACGCGATGAACCAGGCGGCTCAGCAGAATCAGCAGAGCCAGCAAAACGGCCAGCAGCAGGCTCCTCCGCCGCGCCGACCGTACAACGGAGAGGAGGCGGCCGCCCCCGCGCCCGAAGGCGAGGAGGCGGAGCCGCAGTCGCCGCCCGGCACGGGCGATCAGCCGGCAATGCGCGATATCCCGATCGCCGCCGCGCCGCCGGAGGGCTAAGCCCGATCCAGCGCCGCGCGCAGCACGGCGCCGGCCTCCCCGCCGATCAGGCCGCGGCGTAGGAACAGATCGATCAGCACCAGGTTCACGTTGAACTTGAACCTGTCCGTCGCGCGCACGGCCGTCAGCGCGTGTTCGAGCGGCCACAGCTCGAAGCGTTCGACCTCGCCATCGGCGGCGTGCGGCTGGAAATCGGGGGGAAGCCGCAGATCGTAGCAGTGCAGGCGGTCGCGCCGGAGTCCCTCGGGCCGCTCCATGGCATAGGTGATGGTGCCGACGTGGACGGCGCCTCGGGCCAGCTCCGCCGGGATGGCGGCCTCCTCCTCGGCTTCCTTCACCAGGGTTTCGGCCGGAGAGAGGCCGGCGGGAACGCCGCCCGCCACGATATGGTCGAGCTTGCCGGGATCGAGTGCCTTGGTGGCGGCGCGGCGCGCGACCCAGAGCCGTGGTCCAGCGGCGCCCTCCACGATCCCGTTGACATGGACACCGGCTGCTTCGATGCCGAGCGCTGGCAGGGCGCCGCGATCGATTCGTCCGAGCACCGGCCCGTCGGCGCGAGCCCGCACGTCGAACGCCTCGCCGCGCCAGCGCGCGAGGCCACGCTCAACCAGATGCCCCGCGAGGCGATCCAGGGCCGCTCCGTCGGGCACGGTCAGGCCCCCGCCGGGCGCGGGCGTGACATACGGAAGGCCGCGCAACGCGTCGGCGACGCCCGGCCCGATCCAGCCTACCAGGGCGGCTCCGATGCGGAAGGGCACCCGCGCGCCCGGCAGCCGGGCATTGCGGCAGGCGGCGATGTGGCGGAACAATCCGGAGAAGTCGGGTTTGGAATGCACGGCTTCTTTCAATCCAGGTCTGGGGTGCCACATTTGGACCGATGACGCCAGCGGCCCCTCTCCCCGGCCCCCTCCCGCAAGGCTTGCCCTCGGGCCGGCCTTTGGCCGGACCCGTGGGGGAAGGGGTTCCGCAAAGCCCTACAAAGCGCCGCCCCGCGTTCCGCACCATCGGATCGCTGCTTCCCTATCTCTGGCCCAAGCACGACTGGCAGGCGCGGCTGAGGGTCGTCGTGGCCATGGTGCTGCTGCTTCTGGCCAAGGGGGCGACGGTCTATGTGCCGGTCGTCTATGGCCGGGCGGTCGATGCCCTGACCCCGAAGACAGACCAGGCGGCGATGCTCGCGGTGCCGGTCGCGCTCATTGTCGCCTATGGCGTGCTCCGGGTCTGCTCGCAAGGCTTCGGCGAGCTGCGCGACGCGGTCTTCGCCTCGGTCCAGCAGCGCGCCGCGCGGCAGGTGGCGTTGCAGACCTTCACCCACCTGCACGGCCTGTCGCTGCGCTTCCACCTCGACCGGCAGACGGGCGCGCTGTCGCGGATCATCGACCGCGGCACCCAGGGCATCCAGTCCGTGCTGCGCCTGGCGGTGTTCAACATCGTGCCCACGCTCGTGGAGATGCTCACCGTCACGGGCGTGCTGTGGGCGATCTTCGACTGGCGCTTCGCCCTGCTGACCTTCGTCGCGGTCAGCATCTATCTCGGCTTCACCCTCGCCTTCACCAATGTCCGCGTGCGCATCCGCCGCACCATGAACGACACCGACAACGAGGCCCGCACCCGCACGGTGGACAGCCTGTTGAACTACGAGACGGTGAAGTACTTTGGCAACGAGGCGCTGGAGGCGAGGCGCTTCGACGGCGCGCTCGCCCGCTACGAGCGCGCCGCGGTCAGCAGCCAGGTCTCGCTCAACATGCTCAACCTGGGGCAGGCCGGGATCATCGCCGTGGGACTCGCCGGGATCATGCTGCTCGCCGCCAATGGCGTGGCGCGCGGAAGCATGACCGTCGGCAAGTTCGTGCTGGTCAACACCTACATGATGCAGCTCTATCAGCCGCTGAATTTCCTCGGGTTCGTCTACCGCGAGGTGAAGCAGGGCCTGGTGGACATGGAGCAGATGTTCCGGCTGCTGACGGTTCAGCCGGAAATCGCCGACCGGCCGGACGCGGGGCCGCTCACCGTGACCGGCGGAGAGGTGCGGTTCGAGGCGGTGCGCTTCGGCTATCGCGCGGATCGCGAAATCCTCGGCGGCGTGGATTTCGTGGTGCCCGCCGGCGCCAAGCTCGCCATCGTCGGCCCAACCGGTGCCGGCAAGTCCACGATCAGCCGCCTGCTGTTCCGCTTCTACGATGTGACCGGCGGGCGCATCCTGATCGACGGGCAGGACATACGCGACGTGACGCAGGCGAGCCTGCGCGCCGCGATCGGCGTGGTGCCGCAGGACACCGTGCTGTTCAACGACACGATCCGCTACAACATTGCCTATGGCCGGCCGGATGCCACCCAGGCGGAGGTCGAGCGCGCGGCGCGGCACGCGCAGATCCACGACTTCATCACCAGCCTGCCGGAGGGTTACGAGACGCAGGTCGGCGAGCGGGGCTTGAAGCTTTCGGGCGGCGAGAAGCAGCGTGTCGCGATCGCCCGCACCATCCTGAAGAATCCGCGCATCCTGATCCTCGACGAGGCGACCAGCGCGCTCGATACCCGCACGGAGCAGGAAATCCAGGCGGCGCTGCGTAGCCTCTCGCGTGATCGCACCACGCTGGTCATCGCGCATCGGTTGTCCACCGTGGTTGATGCCGACGAGATCATTGTCTTGCAGAACGGCCAGGTCGCCGAGCGCGGACGCCACGCCGAATTGCGGGCGCGCGGCGGCCTCTATGCGCGGATGTGGGCACTGCAAGCGGTGGAGCGGGAGGTGTCCGAGCTGGAGGACGCGGAGCGCCTGCTTGATGTTGAACCCCTGGATGCGGAGACCAAGTTCTGATGCCGAGCAGAGGAGAGGCCGCGATGCCGAACGATCCCGAGCCGCCGCCTGCCGACCTGTCCCGCGCCGGAGCGGTGGTGGACAAGGCGATCCAGTACATGGCCACCCAGAATGTCAGCGAGCTGGCGATCGCCTCCGCCCTGCTGGGGGGCGCCTTGGCGCTGCTGTCGCGCAGCATGGCCGACGAGGCCATCGTGCGCATCCTCGGCAATGCCATCGAATCGGTGCGCAACGGGGAGCTGCGCCGGGAGGACGCCAGCGCCGGCGACGACCCAGCTTCGTGAGCTTGCCTTGACCTGAGGCCCGGTTCGGCGATAGAGCGCGCCTTGCCGAACCTCCCCGGCCTGTTCCGGGCCTGCGCCAAAGGGTCTCCTCGCGATGTCGCGCCGCTGCCAGATTACCGGCAAGGGCGTGCTGACGGGCAACAACGTCAGCCACGCCAACAACAAGACTCGTCGCCGCTTCCTGCCCAACTTGCAGGAAACCTCGCTCCTGTCGGACATCCTGGGCGCGCCCATCCGCCTGCGCCTGTCCACACGCGCCATCCGCACGGTCGAGGCGAAGGGAGGGATCGACGCGTTCCTGCTCAACACCCCCGACCGGCGGCTCACGCCAGAGGTGCGCGTGATCAAGCGCCGGCTGCTTCGGGCGCGGGAGAAGCGCGCGTCCGCCGCCTAAGAAAGTTTAACGGCCTGCCTTACCAAGCGGGTCGCAACCCCGGTCCCGCCTCTCCGCTTACTCTCGCATAGCCATATGCGAGAGGAGTCCAAGATGCGTAAGATCCTGTTGACCACCGCTGCCATGGCGCTCGCGGCCGCGCCGGCTTTCGCCGCCACCAACACGCCGGCGGGGCCGGAGATGAACCAGTCCGGGGTGCAATCGGGCGGTGGCCAGACGAGCGGGCAGAACACCCCCATTCGCCAGCAGCTCGCGCAGCAGCTATCGCAGGCCGGCTTCACCGATGTCCACGTGATGCCCGAGTCGTTCCTGGTGCGCGCGAAAGACCCGCAGGGCCGTCCGGTGATGATGATTGTCAATCCTGACTCCATCACCGCCGTGACCGCGCTCGGCACGCAGGGCGGGCAAATGGCGCAGGGCGGCGCCCAGGGCGGTCAAGGCGGCGCCAGCGGCCCGATGGGCACCAGCACAATGACGAATTCGGCGCACTCCGGCAACGCGATCAACGCGCCGAACGGCAACGGCACCACGACGGCGCGTTAAGCGGAAGACTAGCTCCTCCCCAACCCCCTCCCGCACGGGGAGGGGGCTCACTCCCCTATCACCTCCTTCGTGTGCTCCCCAAGACGCGGCGCCGGGTGACGCACGCTTCCCGGGGTCTCGGACAGCTTCACCGGCACGCCCAAGGTGCGGAACGCGCCTGTCTGCGGATGTGTGGTTTCCGCGACCATCCTGCGCGCGACGAAATGGGGATCGGTGAACAGCTCATCGAAGTGCAGGACCGGCCCGGCGGGGATCCCTGCCGCCTCCAGGGCCGCCAGCCAGTGCGCGGCGGGCCGCTTCAGGAGCGGTTCCTGCAACAGCGAAACCAGCTCCCGATTATGCCGCACGCGCTCCGCAACCGTCCGGAACCGCGCGTCCGCGCACAGCGCGGGCACGCCCAGGATGCCGCACAGCGCCTCGAAGAAGTGCTGCTGGCTCGCGCCAATGGTGATCCAGCGGTCGGCCGTCGCGAAGACCTGGTAGGGCGAGCTGCCGCGGTGCTGCTGGCCGATGCGCGGCGGGCGCGTGCCGGTCGCGAAGTAGTGCGCCGCCTCATAGACGCAGAACGAGGCCGCCGCTTCCAGGAGCGAGGTCTCGACACGCTGCCCCTGGCCCGTGCGGTGCCGCGCCTCGACGGCGGCGAGCAGCCCGAAGGCGAGGAACATCCCCGCCGCCACGTCGGAAATCGCGATCGGCAACCGAAACGGCGGCCCGTCCTCCGGCCCATTTATGCTCATCAACCCTGACATCGCCTGGCTGATGAGATCGAAGCCGCCGTGCGGCGCGTAGGGGCCGGTCTGGCCGAAGCCGGAGATGGAGCCCAAAATCAGGCGCGGGTTGCGCGCGTGCAGCACCTCCCACCCGATGCCGAGCCGGTCGAGCACGCCGGGGCGGTAATTCTCCACCACGATGTCCGCCCGCTCCGCCAGCGCGAGGAACGCGTCGCGCTCCGCCTTCAGATCCATCGCCACGGACCGCTTGTTGCGGTTCCAAATCATGAACGGCGCGCTCTCGCCGTTGACGAAGGGAGGCATGTTGCGGGCCGCGTCGCCCTTTGGCGGCTCGATCTTGACCACCTCGGCGCCGTGGTCGGCCAGCATCATGCAGCAATACGGTCCCGAGAGATTGCTGGTCAGGTCGAGCACGCGAAGTCCGTCGAGCGAGCCGGGCATGGCGAGATTTCCTCCATCGGGCGCCGCTTGGCGCGGCCTTGGGGTGATGGCATCCTGCCGCGCCGAAATCAAAGCGAGGCAGCCTCCATGGCCGAGAGCGACGACGTCCTGATCAGCCAGGACGAGGCGGGGATCGTCACCGTCACGCTGAACAAGCCGGCCAAGCGCAACGCGATTTCGTTCGCGATGTGGCAGCGCCTCGGCGAGATATTCACGGGCCTCCGCGAGCAACCGGAGGTGCGGGTCGTCATTCTCACTGGCGCCGCCGGGCATTTCTCCGCTGGTGCCGACATCTCGGAGTTTCCCGAGATGCGCGCCAGCGCCGAGGCCTCCCACGAGTACAGCGAAGCCGGGCGGATCGCGGCGGCCGCCATCCGTGACCTTCCGCGGCCCACGATCGCCGCCGCGCATGGCTATTGCGTCGGCGGCGGCTGCGCCGTGGCGCTCGCCTGCGATCTGCGCGTGGGCGACGCGACGACGAAAATGGGCATTCCGGCGGCCAAGCGGGGCATCGTCTACAGTGTGATCGACACCTCGAACCTGCTGCGCGCGGTGGGGCTGTCGCGCGCCAAGCTCGTGCTGTACTCGGGCCGGATCTTCCCCGTCGCGGAGTGCCGCGCGATGGGCCTGCTCGACGAGGTGAGCGAGGCGGGAGCGCTGGAGGGGGCTCATGCGCTGGCTCGCGAACTGGCGGAGCGGGCGCCGCTGTCGCAGCGCGGCGCGAAGCTCACCTTGGAGGCGATCGCGCGCGGCGAACTGACGCAGCGCGCCGCCGAGATCGCGGAGGCGCAACGCGTCGCCGCGAGCAGCGAAGACTACCGGGAGGCGACGCAATCCTTCCTGGAGAAGCGCCCTCCGGTGTTCCGGGGCCGTTGATGGGCGGCGTGGCGGCGCTCGACCCGCGCAAGTTCCGCGACCCGGATGTGACCGCGAAAGGCGAGCCGCGCGCCACGGTCCGGCTGCGCGCGCTGGAAACGCTTTGGGTCAACACCGGCACGCTCTGCAACCTCACCTGCCGGAACTGCTATATCGAGTCCTCACCGCGCAACGACCAGCTTGCCTATCTCAGCCGCGCCGAGTTGCGCGCCTATCTGGACGAGATCGCGCGCGACGCGCTGCCGGTGCGCCTGATCGGCTTCACCGGCGGCGAGCCGTTCATGAATCCCGACATCATCGGCATGGTGCGGGACGTGCTGGAGCGCGGCCTGCGCGCGCTGGTGCTGACCAACGCGATGAAGCCGATGCGCAAGCTGCGCGAGGCGCTGCTCGCGCTCCGGGCGGCGCATGGCGACAGGCTCGCGCTGCGCGTCTCGATCGACCACCACACACCGGAGGGGCACGAGGCGGAGCGGGGACGGCGAAGCTGGGCGCCTGCGATCGACGGCCTTGTCTGGCTCGCGCGCAACGGCTTTTCCATCGATGTCGCCGGGCGGCGCTTCGGGGGAGAACCCGAGGCCGCGCTGCGCGCGGGCTACGCGCGGCTGTTCGCCGAATTTGGCGTTCCCGTGGATGCGCACGATCCGGTGCGGCTGATGCTGTTCCCGGAGATGGACGCCTCGCGCGACGTGCCGGAGATCACCACGGCCTGCTGGGGCATTCTGGGCAAGTCGCCCGATGGCGTGATGTGCGCCTCATCGCGCATGGTGGTGAAGCGCAAGGGCGCCGACGCGCCCGTTGTGCTCGCCTGCACCTTGCTCGCCTACGATCCGCGCTTCGAGCTGGGCCGGACCCTGGCCGAGGCGGCGCGGCCCGTGACGCTGAACCACCCGCATTGCGCCGCGTTCTGCGTGCTCGGCGGCGCCGCGTGCAGCCGGGGATAGGCGCCGAGGCCGCCCTACTTTCAACCGACCTGATCCGAAAATGCTCTAACCGCCCAAAAAATCCCTGGCCCACTCTTCATATTCGGCCTCGCGCAACACCTGCTTCATCAACGCGCCCGGCGCCACGCCCTCCAACTTCCCAGGCGGCGTGCCCTCCCGCAGTGCCTTGAGGGTGGCGTACACCGCCTGCACGGCGGCGGCGAAGGGCTGGTGGCCTTGCAGCGCGATCCGCACCCGCCGGCTGGCGAGATAGGGCTTGTCCAACAGATCGGCCGGCACGCCGCCGAGCAGGACCGGAATGCGCAGCGCGCCCGAGAGCGCGTCAAGCTGGTCCCGCGTCAGCCCTCCCGCGACGAACAGCCCGTCCACGCCCGCCTGCTCGTACGCGCGCGCCCGCGCGATCGCGTCCTCGATTCCGGTGAGGCTCGGCGCGCTGGTGCGCCCGATGATCGCGAGCGCCGCGTCCTCGCGCGCCGCCAGCGCCGCGCGCATCTTGCCCACGCCCTCCTCCAGCGGGATCAGCGACGGCTTGGCCTCGCCGAAGCGGCGGGGCAGGTCGGTGTCCTCGATCGTCAGCGCGGCGACCCCGGCGCTCTCCAGCTCCTGGACGGTGCGCATGACGTTGAGGGCATTGCCGTAGCCGTGGTCGGCATCGACCATCAGCGGCAGGTTGCCCGCGCGGTTGATCCGGTACGCCTGGGCGGCGAACTCGGTCAGCGTGAGCACGATCAGGTCGGGGGCGCCGAGCACGGTGTAGGAGGCGATGGAGCCGGCGAACATCCCCACTTCGAAGCCAAGCGCCTCGGCGATGCGCGCCGAGATCGGATCGAAGACCGAGCCGGGATGGACGCAGGCATCGCCGGAGAGGATGGCGCGGTAGCGTTCGCGGCGGGGGGTCCAGTGCATGGGCCTTGCTCGCCGATTTGTCGGCCGATGTCCATAGCCGTGGGCGGAGAAGCGCGGCGCATTCCACCGTCACCGGCGAGCTATTCAGAGGCTACTGACACACGACACGCGGATAGCCCCGAAAGCGGCAGTGTTTCACGGTGTCAGGAAGGGAAATCTCAAGAACCTTTTGTCCGTAATGGCAGACGAGATAGAAGCCTTTCTTCGATGCCGGTTTGTATCCGATATCCCACCCTCCGCCGCCGGGGATCAGTTCGCCCATCTCGGATACCGGTCCATCATAGACCCCGGTATCCGTTAAAGACCGATGCCCAGGACTCGGCGGGCACTGTATCACTTGCGCGGAAGCGCTACCGGCATACAGTGCGAGCATGAGGACTCCTCTCAAGGCATTGCTCACCGGCACAGCACATTCGTGCCCCGAAACCGGCACACCTTCACGTCCCTGCGGAGCTGGACGATCGTTGTCCGCGGTGTGCCCACATACTGGCAGAGCAAAGTGAAACCCTCGCCAGGGTCGGAGGGTGGGAACGAAAGTCTCCACCCGCCATCCTGGGGCACCAGTTCGACCTCGCGCCTCGGGTCTCCATCGAAAAGCGAGACCTGCTTGAGGGGATGCTTGTCCAACATCCCCGGACAGCGCACGCCGGACGCGATGGCCGGCCATGCCAAACTTAGGAAGATGCCGGCCGGCAAATATCTGCTTGACGGCATTAGAGGCAGATCACCTCGTCCTTTCGGTTCATAGGGCGGGTTTGCCGGAAGCAATGCACCACTTTACTTGCAGGATACGCCTAATTTATCATAGCGGCAGGCCCGGACGCCTCGCGGGATTGAGACGACTCTTGGCCGAGTTATGCCCTTGTAGCGGCATACAAGATAGAACCCTCCCCGCTCCGGCTCAGGAATGGCCCAGCCATTGTCTTCCGGCACCAGCTCGACCAGTTGCGATGGATCGCCGTCGAATAGCGAGTAACTTTCATACTTATGCCCGTGCAATGTGTCGTTGCACCGAACACTGCCCGCGTCCGCGGGATGGCTCATCGTCAACACCCCAAAGACCATCGGAAATGCCATCCTACTCCACCACGTAATATTTGTTTCCATTGTCAATTGATTTTTTCCTATCATCAAAACTGATTCTCCGAGCGTGCGGAGCAATCCGGCGGGCAGGCTGGCCGGGTCTTCTCTCATTCCACTGGTCGATAACCCAGATCCCGTAAGCATCCTGTCCCAGATATATTGCTGCATGGCTTCGTCCGTCGGTATGGTTCCCATAATGCCCGTCATCGTCGAACGTCGCGATTGCCGTCCCAGGCCGAATATTCATATTTCCCTTCACCAACGCGCCACGGTGCCATTGCGAGGTGAGGGGCGCCCCCGTCGCCTGCTGAACCAGTGGAACGCACTGGCCCGTGCCAACCGACAGCCTTCCGATCCACTGCTCCGGGTCAGCCGCCACGTAAGCGTGTCCGCTGCCGGAGGCTGGTGGCGTGTCCGCAGCGACTCTCGTGATTCCTGGAACCGCCCCAGGATCATTCATTGTCGCATAGGAGCGTTCGAATGCGTGTACAGGCGATAGGGGCTGAACCCTGCTCGGGGTGAACTCCCCCGGATATGGTTCCGACGACCGCGCCTCCTCGCGCCGCTGGTCCGGCGCGCCGGCAACGCGCGGCACGAACGTGGCCGGGATCGTGATCCAGCCCGGATACCGGGCCTTGAACGCCGCGACCTCGGGCGATTCCGGGGCACCGTGGGGGATGAAGATGAAGGGAAGAACCAGGTCGTTGGGAGAACGGTCGCGGTCAGTCACATGATGCACCCCATGGGAGTGCATTTAACTAACATATCTCCACTAATTTTGCAAGCACAACGAAGCCGGCCGTCACCGGCGCTGGTTGAACGGGTAATAAGGCGGGAACTCGCCCACCTT
>DATFDN010000449.1:0-11545 GCA_035252035.1 Acetobacteraceae bacterium
GGAGGCAGTGCTCGACGGCGATGAGGCCGTGCTGATCCTGCGGCCCGACGCCGAGGTGCAGCAGGCCTATGCGGGAGCCTTGGCGGCACGGAACGCGCGCCAAGCTGGCTGGGCTGCCTTGCGCACGCGCCCCGCCCGCACCGCCGACGGGACTCGGCTGCGGGTGATGCTCAATGTCGGCCTCGGCCTTGAGCTTGGGCAGCTCGCGGCGACGGGCGCCGACGGGATTGGCCTCTTCCGCACCGAGATCGCGATGCTGGCGCGCGGCGCGATCCCGGATGTCGTTGAGCAGGCGGCGATGTACGCGCGGGTGTTGGACGTGGCGGGGGAGCGGGCGGTGGTGTTCCGCACTCTCGATCTGGGTGCCGACAAGATGATGCCGGGCGACGAGGCACCGGAGGAGGAGAACCCGGCGATGGGCTGGCGCTCGCTGCGCGTCGGCCTCGATCGTCCCGCCGTGCTTCGCCGTCAGCTCCGCGCATTGCTGCTGGCCGCCGATGGCCGGGCGCTCTCGGTCATGTTCCCGATGGTCGCCACGGTGGCCGAATTCCGGGCGGCCAAGGGGTTGCTGGAAGCCGAAGCCCGCCGTGTCAGCCCGAAGCCCGAGCGGCTCCAGGTAGGCACCATGCTGGAGGTTCCAGCGCTGCTCTGGCAATTGCCGGCCCTGCTGGAGGCGGTGGATTTCGTCTCTGTCGGTTCCAACGACCTCATGCAATTCCTGTTCGCCGCCGACCGTGGCACTCCCGCCCTCGCGGGGCGCTACGACCTGCTCTCCCCGCCGGTGCTGGATTTGCTGGAACATCTCCTCGCGGCCGCCGCCAAGGCGCGGGGTGGGCAGGGTGTCCCGGTCTCACTCTGCGGTGAGGCGGCCGGAAAGCCGATCGATGCGATGGCCCTGGTCGGCCTTGGGCTCGAAACCCTGTCGATGCCGGCCTCCGGCGTGCTGCCTGTGAAAGCCTTGCTGGAGAAACTCGATCTGCGCGCGTTTCGCCCGGTCCTCGCGGCCATCCGGCGGGCCGCGTCCGGCGCTTCCAGCCTGCGCGAGCCGATCATCGCCTGGGCGCGCGAGCATGGGTTGACGGCGTGAGCCGGCGCAGCCTCAAATCAGTGTCAGGCGAGCGTGCCGGGTAATCACTGGAGCGCTTCGGCCATCTCGCGAAGGAATCGGACGTTCCTCATATCCTGCGGACTGAGCTCCGGGTCGGCGGGATTGCCCTTGCTTGCCGCTCGGGTGAGCTCGTTCAGGATGCCACCGCGGTAGTCGCGGAAATCAAGGTATCCAGTCTTGTTGGTATCCCAGCGCCGGAACACCTCAGACTTCACGGCATTGAATTGCGCGACCCTGTCGCGCACTTGCGCGAGATACAGGAAGCCCATGCTGAAATCCTTGAATTCTTCCGGCGTGATGCGCCGATCGTGATTCACGTCGATTGCATTGAATGTCAGGGTTATCATCCGGTCGGCTTCCCTAGGCGACACAAGCCCGTCCCCATCGACATCCATGCTTTGGAAGATGATGAGCAACTCTTCATCAACCTGATTCGAGAATGAGTCGGCCCTGGCCGGCACGGCGGAAGGCGCCAGCGAAAGCACCATGAGAACGAGCGCGGCGCCGATCTTCATGCGTCCCATCCTCCAGAACAAATCCCTTGCTCCTGATTTGAACGCGGGCGAATGCGTCGCCGTCCTACGCCGATTGGCATTATAGGTTCTCCTCACCGTGGGGAATTCAAAAGTCGGGCGACGGCCGGGCCTGGAAACGATCCTACCCGCCGACGAGTGGGCACCCTCCCTGGTTGATCGGCCGGAACGCTTCCTCGGGAGGTATGGTCGCGACGGGCGTGTAGACATCCCACGGACCGCGGCTTTCACCGGGATGCTTGACCCTGAAGACGTACATGGCGTGGACGGCACGCCCGTCGGGGCGGATCGTGACCGTGCCGAAGAGTGGATCCTGGATCGGGGCCTGGCGCATCTGGGCCACCACTTTCTCGCCCTCGACGGTGTTCGCCTTCCGCACGGCGCGAAGATAGGCAAGGACAGATGAGTACACGCCCGCTTGGTTCGCGGTCGGCATTCGCCCGCCCATGCGTTCCGCGAAGCGCCGGCTCCAGGCGCGGGTCGCGTCGTCGTGGTCCCAGTAGAAGGCTTCGGTAACGATCAGGCCCTGCGCCTCGTCGAGCCCAATGGCTTTCACATCGACGATCTGTGTGAACAGGCCGACCAGCCTCTGGTCGCGCGTCAGGCCGAACTCATGCGCCTGCTTGACCGCGTTGATGAGGTCGGCCCCGGTATCGGCGAGCGCGACCACCTTCGCGCCAGAAGCCTGCGCGGCAACGAGATAGGAGGCGAAATCGGTCGTGCCGAGCGGGTGCTTGACCGAGCCGAGGACGCGGGCACCCAGCTTCTTCAGCGCCTCCGTCGTATCGCGCTCCAGCGCCTGGCCAAGCGCGTAGTCGAAGGAAATGAAGAACCAGGTGTCGCCCCCTTCCTTCACCATGGCCCGCGCCGCGGCGTTGCCGAACGCCCAGGTGTCCATGGTCCACTGCACGGTCACGGGCGAGCACTGCTTGCCGGTGAGATCGGAGGTGCCGACATTCGTGGCGAGGAACGTGAGATGCTTCTCGCGCATGATCTGGTTGACCGCCAAGCCGACCGTGGAGTTGACGGTATCCGTCACCGCCGTCACGCCCTCACGATCGACCCAGGCGCGGACGATCGAGGCGCCGACATTCGCTTTGTTCTGATGGTCGCCGAAGACGACCTCGACCTTCAGGTTCGGAGCCTCCTTCGCGAAATCCTCGGCCGCGAGTTGAGCGGCAATCAACGCGCCGCGGCCCGACTGGTCCGCGAACGGGCCAGAGGCATCGGTCAGCACCCCTATCTTGACCGTGTCGTTCGGAATCTGCGCGCCCGCTGCGCCCGTCCCGAAAACAAGCGCGGCAAGGATTGGGAGAAGCCTAATTCTTATCATCGCGCCTCCAAGTCATGTCGTCGTCCGGTGCCAGCCGGTATAGCGTCACCACGCGCTCGGTTCGATCCTCCAGCTCCAGCGTGGTCGGCACCACATAGCGCATGAAGGCGGCAAGCCCGGACTTGGGTAGATACGCGCGGCCGGGATCGGCCAGCCATA
This sequence comes from Acetobacteraceae bacterium, assembly GCA_035252035.1. Lineage (GTDB taxonomy): Bacteria > Pseudomonadota > Alphaproteobacteria > Acetobacterales > Acetobacteraceae > DATFDN01. Next base: position 3,134 of record DATFDN010000449.1, read on the forward strand.
CCTCCGTGGTCTCCGCCACGCGGCGCAGCCAGGGCAGGATGCGGGCCGCCATGGGAGCCTCGTAGCATATGTCGCCGCACAGGATCAGATCCCAGCGGCTCGGCTCTCCAACAATATCACCAGGCGCGACCGCAACCCGGACTCCGTTAGCGTGCGCGTTCAGCCTGATCGCGCACGCGGCCAAGGCGTCGATCTCCGCGGCCTCCACCTCCGCCGCACCCGCGCGCGCGCAGGCGATCGCGGCAATCCCGCTTCCGGCGGCGAAGTCCAGCACGCGCCGACCGGCGACGCTTTCGCGATGGTCCAGGACATGCCGGGCCAGCGCCTGCCCGCCCGGCCAGGCGAATGCCCAGAACGGCGGGTCGATGTCGCGGGCCGCCAGCCAGTCCTCGCTTGCTTGCCAGATCGGCGTGATCTCGCTCGCCAGCATCAGCGTGATCTCTGGAACCAGCGGCGCTTGCGCGGGCGCGGTATGGGCGCGCACGAACGCGTCCCCCTCGGCGCCGCTCAGAGCCATCCGGCCAAGATCGCCGCCGCCACCGCCAGCCCCGCCTCTCGGTTAAGCCGAAAGAGCCGCAGACAGCTCGCCGGATCGTGGATATCAAGCGCCACGACCTGCCAGCCGAGCAGCGCAGCGGGCAGGATCAGCGCCGGCCAGAACCACGGTCCGAGCTGCGCGAGCCAGCCAGCGCCGGCCAGCGCCGCCAAGGCGCCAGCGTAGCAGACGCCGAGGAAGGGCCAGGTCCGCTCGCCAAACAGCCGCGCCGTCGATTTCACCCCGGCGAGCGCGTCGTCCTCCCTGTCCTGGTGGGCATAGATCGTGTCGAACCCGAGATCCCACAGGATGGAGGCCATGTAGAGCACCGCCCAGGCGCCATCGATTCGGGACGCGGCGGCGGCATAGCCCAGCGGGGCGCCGAAGCCGAAGGTGAACCCCATCACAAGCTGCGGCCACCAGGTCACGCGCTTGGCGAGCGGATAGAGCGCAACCAGGACCAGCGAACTGGCGCCCAACAGGCGGGCCAGCGGCCCGAGCTGGAGCAAGATCGCGAGTCCGGCGCAGAGCAGCACCGCCAAAAATGCCAGCGCATGACGGGGCCGCAGCGCGCCCGAGGCCAGCGGACGGCCGGCGGTACGGGTCACGCGGCGGTCGATATCGCGGTCCCAGAGGTCGTTGACCACGCAACCCGCGCCGCGCATCACCACGCTGCCCGCGGCGAACAGCGCGACCAGGCGCAGCGCCTCGTCGGGCGCCGGTCGGGCCAGCAGGATTCCCCACAGCCCCGGCAGGAACAGCAGCCACGCCCCGATCGGCCGGTCGAGCCGGGCCAGCAGCGCATAGGGTCGCCAGGGAGCGGGCAGGCGGGCCACCCAGCCATGGGCGATGATATCAGTATGGGCGGACATCGCGCTAATCTGCGCGCCAGGATGCCGGGGTCAATCCGCCTGTTCGTCGATGCAGTGCTTGCCGAGGGGGCCGAGATCGCGGCCAGCCCAGGGCAGGCGCATTATCTCGGCACGGTGATGCGACGGGCGGTCGGCGCGCCGGTGCGGCTGTTCAACGGCCGGGATGGGGAGTGGCTGGCCCAGATCACGGTCCTGAAGCGCGAGCGGGCGAGCCTGGCCATCCAGCGCCAGCTTCGCCGGCAGTCGCCAGAACCGGACCTTTGGCTGGCTTTCGCCCTGCTCAAGCGCGACGCCACCGATCTCTTGACGCAGAAGGCGACTGAGCTTGGCGTCGCGGCACTGCATCCGGTCGTGATGGAGCGGACCACCGCCGCGCGGGTGAACATGGCACGACTCAAGGCAATCGGCATTGAGGCCGCCGAACAGAGCGAGCGGCTCACGGTGCCGGAGATCCATGCCCCCTGCCCCCTCGCCGAGCTGCTGGCCTTCTGGCCGGCCGATCGGCCGCTGTACGCCGCCATGGAGCGCGCCGCCGCCCCGCTGCTCGCTCCGGCCAGCGGGCCAGCGGGCTTGCTGGTCGGGCCGGAGGGCGGTTTCACGGACCGGGAGCTTGACGCGCTGGCCCGACACGACTCTGTTGCCCTCGCGAGCCTGGGTCCGCGCATCCTGCGGGCCGAGACCGCCGCCATTGCCGGGCTGGTGCTGTTGCAGGCGCCGGGAGGCCGCTGAATACTGCCAACCCCTTCGCGAAATGCCGGAGTCCGATGTCGAATCCCGGAGACGCCGACACCACCCCGATCACGTCGGTGCGACAGCTCGCCGACTATTTCGCCGCGGGCTGCAAGCCACGGTCGCGGTTCCGCATCGGCACCGAGCACGAGAAGTTCGGGTTCCGGCGCGACGACCTGAGCCCGCCGCCCTACGAACCCTCTCCCGGCCATCCTGGCTCCATCCGGTTGATGCTGGACGGGCTGGCCCGCCAAGGCGGCGAGCCAATCCTGGATGGCGCCAACCCGATCGGCCTCAAGCTCGGCGGCGGCGCCTCGGTCTCGCTCGAACCGGCCGGACAACTCGAACTGTCCGGCGCCCCGCTGGAGACGCTGCACGAGACCAAGGCCGAGTTCGACGCGCATTTCGCCGCGGTGCGGGAAGCGGCCGCTCCGCTTGGCATGGGCTTCGCCCCGCTCGGCTTCCATCCGACCATGGCGCGCGCCGACATGCCATGGATGCCGAAGGGCCGCTACGCCATCATGCGCGCCTATATGCCCAAGGTGGGGGGCCTCGGCCTCGACATGATGACGCGCACCTGCACCGTGCAGGTGAACCTGGATTTCGCCTCGGAGACGGACATGCGGCGCAAGCTGCGTGCCTCCTTGGTCTTGCAGCCCTTGGCGACCGCGCTGTTCGCGAATTCCCCCTTCGCCAACGGCCGGCCAAACGGTTTCCTGAGCTACCGGGCGCATGTCTGGACCGATACCGACAATGACCGCTCGGGAATTCCAGCGGTGATGCTGGAGGACGGGTTCGGTTTCGAACGTTATGCGGCGTGGCTGGTCGATGAGGTGCCGATGTACTTCGTCTGGCGCGACGGCCGCTATATCGACGTGGCCGGGGCCTCGTTCCGAGCCTTCATGGACGGGCAGCTCGCCAATCTTGTAGGGACGCCAGCCACGGTCGGCGACTTCGCCGACCATGTAACGACGGCCTTCCCCGATGTCCGCCTCAAGCGCTTCCTGGAGATGCGCGGGGCGGATGCCGGCACGCCGGAGATGATGCTTGCCCAATCGGCCCTGTGGGTCGGCTTGCTGTACGACGAGGCCGCGCTGGAGGCGGTGCTGGCCCTGATCCGCGACGTCGCCTGGGAGGACGCGGTGGCGGCGCGCGACGCCGTGCCCCGACTCGGGCTCGATACGCCATTCCGCGGCCATCGCCTGCGGGACTGGGCGGGAGACGTGCTCGCGATTGCTTTGGACGGATTGCGCGCCCGTGCGCGGACAGACTTGTTCGGACGCGATGAGCGGCTGTTCCTTGATCCGTTGCGTGCTATCGTGGATAAGGCGCCAACCCAAGCCGAACATTGGCTAGAGCAATATCGTGGGCCTTGGAATGGCAATGTGGGAAAGATTTTCGCCCTTTCCGACATAATTTAGTTGCCAGACCGTCTTTTGCGTGTGAATGCACTTGCATTCACAACCGGTATTGGCAGAATATGGCGGCAATGTCGAACCCAATTGCCCCATCGTCCGGCCAAGCCGCCCCGCTGACAAGGCCAGGCTCCGTCATGCTCAGATTAAGGCTGATCGGCCAAATGGAAGCTTGGACGGTCGGTTCCCAAAGTGTGTTGCCCACCGGGCGCAAGACCCGTGCCCTGCTCGCGGTGGTCGCGCTGTCAGGTCCGCGTCCGGCCTTGCGGGGGCGCTTGGCTGAACTGCTCTGGAGCCGACGCCCGGAAGAACAGGCGCGCGCCTCGCTGCGGCAGGAGATCCACCGTCTGCTCGAAGTTTTGAGCCCGGCCGGCGCCGACGAGGTTCTCCAGGTCACGCGCGACCACCTCTCACTCGCCCCCGGCTCGACCTGGATCGATGTCGAGGAGGTGATGCGGGCCACCGTCCAGCAGCCGGCCTCGCTGTCATTGCTGGACGGCGACCTGCTTGAGGATCTGGACGGCACTGATCCCGCCTTCGACACGTGGCTCACCACGGAACGCGAGCGTCTGCGTGATCGCGGGCGCGCTCTCGCCGAGCAGTTGCTGCGCGAGCAGGAGGATCCGGATACCACGATTTCGGCCGCGCAACGCTTGCTGACGATCGACCGTGCGCACGAGGGCGCCTGGCGCGCGCTGATGCGCGCGCACGCCGCACGCGGGGAGCGCGGCATGGCGATTCAGGCGTATGACCGCTGCCGCGCCGTGCTCGCCGACCTCTTGGACGCCGCCCCTTCGGCGGAGACGCAAAAGCTGCTCTCGGAAATCCGCGGACCGTCCGGCTCGCGCCTGCCGCTGCGACCGCCTGCCCCGCCACCCGAGGCCGAGGAGCCCATGGCGGAGCCCGAGCCGAGCGGGGGCACCCGGGGCGGCGCGCATGTCGGAGTCCTGCCATTTCAGCTTGTCGGCACCGGCGAGGAGGAAGCGCATCTGGCGCCGGGGCTGGCGGAGGAGATCACCGCCGCATTGTCGCGGTTCCGCTGGATGTTCGTCGTCTCCTCGAACTCGCTGGCCCGCCTTTCCGAGGAAACGCGCGATGAGAGCGCCATACGGCGCGCGTTCGGCCTCGATTTCCTGCTGAACGGCTCCATCCAGCGGGTGCGCACGCGGCTGCGGGTGACGGCCCGGCTGCTCGATCTGCGCGCTGGCAACCAGGTTGTCTGGGCGCGGCGCTTCGACCGCCAGGTGAATGACCTGCTCAGCTTGCAGGACGAGATCGCGGCCGAGGTTGTGGCGCAGATCGACCCCGAAATCCTGCTGATCGAGGCGCGGCGCGTCACCGCGCGTCCGCCTGTTGATCCAACGGCCTATGATCTCGTCCTGCGCGCCTTGCCGCTGATGAACCGCATGGAGCGCGACTCCTTTATGCAGGCCGGCGATCTGCTGCGCCAGGCAATGGAGCTGGAGCCCGAATACGCCGCGGCCTTCGCGTGGGCCGCCTACTGGCACGTGTTCCTGGTCGGCCAAGGCTGGGCCGAGGCGCCGGAGGAGAGCATGGCCGAGGGCGGACGGCTCGCCGAGGCCGCGATCCAGTTCGACCCGCTGGACGCGCGGGCGCTGACCATCGCCGGGCATGTCCGCGCTTTCCTGCATCATCAGTTGCTTGAGGCGGCATCGCTGCACGAGCGGGCCTTGTCGCTCAACCCGAACTTGGCCATGGCATGGGCGCTGTCGGCGGCCACATACGCCTATATGGGCGAGCTGGACGAGGCGGAGCGCCGCAACGCCCGCTACAAGGAGCTCTCTCCGCTCGACCCTTACGCGTTCATCTTCGATTCGTTCTTCACGCTGATCTACCTGCTCAAGCGGGATTACGAGGCGGCGGTGGCCGCCGGACGGTCCGCAACGCAGATGAACCAATCGCTGTCGGCTGGCTTCAAGCCATACCTGGCCGCGCTGGGACATCTGGGGCGCCGGCAAGAGGCCGCCATCGCGCTGCGCCGTCTGCTCTCGATCGAGCCCGATTTCACGGTGCAGCGCTTCCTGCACAGCGCGCCCTTCGTGCGCGACAGCGACCGCGAGAACTATGCCCAGGGCCTGCGCCTAGCCGGGGTGCCGGAGGCCGACTCGGAAGCCTCGGTCGTGCCGCTGCGCGCCTGATTGGGGAATGTGCTAGACCGCGTCCCCGTCCGTGAGTGGCGGGGGCAGGTGCTGGCATGGCGGTTCAAGGGCAAGAGCACGCTTTCGCGAAGGTCAACCTCTATCTTCACGTCGTCGGCCAGCGCCCTGACGGCTACCACCTGTTGGACAGCCTCGCCGCCTTCCCCGACATCGCCGATGTGCTCAGCGCCGAGCCGGCCGACACGCTGAGCCTCACGATCGACGGCCCGTTCGCGCCGTCGCTGGCAGCGGACGAGCAGGCCGATAACCTGGTTCTGCGCGCCGCGCGCGCGCTGGCCGCATCCGCTGGGATCGTGCCACGCGCCCGCCTTGTCTTGGCGAAAAGGTTGCCGGTCGCCTCGGGTCTTGGCGGCGGCTCGGCCGACGCCGCGGCCGCGCTCCGCCTGCTGGCGCGGCTTTGGGGCATCACGCCCGGCGGAACGGCACTGAAGGCAATCGCGGAGCATCTTGGCGCCGACGTGCTGGTGTGCCTCGACCAGCACCCGGCGCGAATGGGCGGCGTGGGCGAGGTGCTGGCCCCCTCCCCGGCGCTGCCCCCATGTGGCTTGGCGCTCGTGAATCCAGGGGTTCCCGTCGCCACGGCCGATGTGTTCCGCCATCGCGCCGGTCGGTTCTCGGAACCGGCCCTGCTGTCTGCGGAATGGAGGGACACCGCGGCAATGGCGGCGGACCTCGCGGCGCTGCGCAACGACCTTGAGCCGGCGGCGGTCGCGCTGTGTCCGGCGATCGGGGCCGCGCTCGACGCTCTCCGCAACACGCCTGGCTGCCTGCTGGCGCGCATGAGCGGTTCCGGCGCGACGTGCTTTGGCCTATTCGCTGCGGCCAGTGAGGCAAGGGCGGCCGCCGACACCCTGGCGCGGCCAGGGTGGTGGTCCTGGGGCGGCGGCTTGCGCCACCCCAGGTGATCGACCGCTCAGCGCCTGTCGCTGGTGCCGAAGAGCTGCAACAGCAGCATGAACAGGTTAATGAAGTTCAAATAGAGGCTCAGCGCGTCGTAGACGCTCCGCTTGGCCGCGACATCGGCGCCGTCGGCGTAGGCGAACTCGATGTATGTGCCCTTGATGCGCTGGGTGTCGTAGGCGGTCAGCCCGACGAAGACCAGCACGCCAATGACGCTGACCGCGAACTGCACGGCGCTGCTTTGCACGAAGATGTTCACCAGGCTCGCGATGATGACGCCGATCAGGCCCATCATCAGGAAGCTGCCCCAGCGGCTCAGGTCGCTGCGGGTGGTGTAGCCGTAGATGCTCATGGCGGCGAAGGTGCCGGCGCTGATGAAGAACACCCGCGCGATCGAATCGCCCGTGTAGCGCAGGAAGATGCTGCTTAGGCTGGCACCCATCGCCGCGCAGAACAACCAGTAGATGGTCTGCACGGCCGTGCGCGACAGCCGGTTCACGCCGAAGCTCAGCACCAGCACGAAGGCGAGCGGCGCGAACATCGCCAGCATCGCCAGCGGCCCAACCGTGCGCGCATAGCCATAGGTGGTCATCACCTGCGGGTAGAAGGCGTCGATCAGGGCGGTGTTGGCGATCAGGTAGGCGACGATCCCGGTCAGCACGAGACCGGATGCCATCCAGTTGTAGACGCCCAGCATGTACTGGCGCAGACCCGCGTCCAGTACCGCGGTGTTCGCTGTGGCACTGCGCCGGGCACCCGGATATGTCCGGAAATCGGGGCTGTAGGCCATGGTGTCCCTTGTTCCTCTCATGCGGGCGAGGCCCGCGCTATGACATTTGGCAACGGAGCGGTGCGCTTCAAGAACATGCGATCCCGCCGCTACTCATTGCGCAGTCGCGCCGCCGGTTTGGCCCGCAACGCCGACGCGGTGCCAGCATAGCCGAAGACGAGCATCAGGGCGAGGGCGCCCGCAAGGGTTCCCGCCAGCCGCCCCGGCAGGAACACCCAGGTCTCATCCGCCACGAAGCGCATCACCGCCCAGCTCGCGGCGGTGCCGACCCCGGCCGCGATCACGCCGGCGACCAGGCCGATCGCACCGAACTCCATTAGCCAAGCGACGCGGAGCTGCGCGCGCGTGGCGCCGAGCGCCTTCAGGATCACTGCCTCGTGAATGCGCTGCCGCCTTCCGGCGGCGATGGCGCCCGTCAGCACCAGCACGCCCGCGGCGAGGGTCAGCGCCCCCATGGCGGCCAATGCCGCCGCTATCTGCGCGAGCAGGTCGGCGATCGCCGACAGGATCTCGGTCACGCTGATGCCGGTGACGTTGGGCAGCGCGTCGCTGACCCGGCGCAGCAGCGCCGCCTGCTCGGCGCGGCCGACCCGGACCGTCGCGATGTAGGTGTGCGGCGCGCTCGACAGCAGCCCAGGGCTCGCGATCATGACGAAGTTCAGCCCAAGCTGCCGCCACGCCACCTCGCGCAGATTGGCGACCCGCAGATCAATGTCTCGCCCCAGGACGTTCAGCCGGATCACCGCGCCCAAGCCGATGCCCCAGCCCCTTGCGATTTGGGCATCCAGCGAGAGCAGGGGCGGGCCGGCGTAGTCCGCTGGCCACCACTGCCCGGCGGCCAAGCGGGTGCCCGGCGGCTCGGACGCGGCGTAGGTCAGGCCGCGGTCGCCGCGCAGCGCCCAGCGCGTGTCCGGCGTGGCGCGGACCTGCTCGGCCGGGACGCCATTCACCGCGACAACCCGCGCCCGCAGGCTCGGCACCTGCCTGAGAT
>DATFDN010000450.1:0-4788 GCA_035252035.1 Acetobacteraceae bacterium
GAGGCGACCGGCGCGCTGCCGGGCCGGCTGGTGCGCGGGCCGCGTTGATGGGGCTGCCGGCGGATGGCCCCACGTCCCGCGCCTGGTTCTCGGAGCGCCTCCGCCTGCACTGGGCGGACTGGGGCAATCCGGGCGCCCCGCCGCTGATCCTGCTGCACGGCGGGCGCGACCATTGCCGGAGCTGGGATTGGGTCGCGGCGGCTCTGCGCGAGCGGTTCCATGTCATCGCCCCAGACCTGCGCGGCCATGGCGACAGCGCGTGGTCCTCCGCCGGGCACTACGCGATGGCAAGCTACATCCACGACCTGGCGGAACTTGTCCACGCCGAACGCCTGGCGCCAGTTTCAATCGTCGCCCACTCGCTCGGCGGCAACGTCGCGCTCCGGTACGCCGGGATCTGTCCCGAGAGCGTGAGACGGCTGGTGGCCATCGAGGGGATGGGACCGGGGCCGCGCAACGCGACCGCGCGCGACCGCGAGCCGGTCGATCAGCGGATGCGCGCGTGGATCGAGCGGGCGCGGGCGCAGTCGGCCGAGATCCCGTGGCGCTACAAGTCGCTCGACGAGGCGCTGGCGCGGATGCGCGCGGCCAACAAGCACTTGTCGGAAGAGGTCGCGCGCCACCTGACGGAGCACGCGGTCAACCGCAACGAGGACGGAACCTATTGCTGGAAGTTCGACCCCTATGTGCGGCTTTGGCCGCCGATCGACATGACGCGCGAGGAGATCGCGACCTTGTGGGGGCGGATCGCCTGTCCGACGCTCCTGGTGTACGGCAGGGAGAGCTGGGCGACGAACCCGGCCGAGGACGGCCGGATCGCGTATTTCCGCGACGCGCGCGTGCTGGCGGTGGAGGGCGCCGGGCACTGGGTCCACCACGACCGCCAGGAGCTTTTCATCGCCGAGGTCGGGGCGTTCCTCGCCTCCTGAGCGCCGCGCGCGGAAAAACATCAGCCACCCCCCTATCAATCGCGGCCGCGCCGGATTATGTGAAGCGCGTTGGCGCTTTTCGACCCAGGCTGTTCGACCCTCCTCATTGGCGCGTTCGGGCACGTATCGTTACGAAAAGTATTCCGGCCCGCGCCGTGCGGGTCGCCAAGTCCCGGAGCACGTCTATGACGACAGGCACAGTCAAGTGGTACAACAGCCAGAAGGGCTATGGCTTCATCGCCCCCGAGGATGGATCGAAGGATGTCTTCGTCCATGTCTCGGCGGTGGAGCAGTCGGGCATCGGTTCCCTCACCGAGGGCCAGAAGGTCAGCTTCGATGTGGAGCGCGGCCGGCAGGGCAAGCTCGCCGCCATCAACTTGCAGCGCGCCCAGTAATCCTACATCCGCCTGCTTTCTCTGACCCACCCCGTCATGCCCGCGAAGGCGGGCATCCAGGCCCGCGCGCGCTGAGTTCCGTGCGGTTCGCCTGGATTCCCGCTTGCGCGGGAATGACGGCGTAAAGGTCAAAGCATACGCCAGTTGGTGTTACTGGAAGACCAGCCCGGCCGCCCGTAGTGGCGGCTTGAGCCTTGCGAAGCCCTCCCAGGCGCGTCAGCATCGCGCGCGGGAGGGCTTCCGTGTCCCTGGACCTCGTCATCCGTCGCGCGCGCCTCGCCGGCGCCCCCGATTCGGCGCCTGTTGATATCGGCGTGGAGGCCGGGCGGATCGCCGCGATCGAGCCCGCCATCAGCGCCGAGGCTCCCGCGTTCGACGCCGAGGGCAACTTGGTCTGCGCCGGGCTGATCGAGACCCACATCCACCTCGACAAGTCCTGCATCCTCGACCGCTGCGAGCCGGAGGTTGGGCGGGAGTCGCGCGCCATGCAGCGCGTCTCGGCCGTGAAGCCCAGCTTCACCGTCGAGGACGTGCGCGCGCGGGCGCGGCGCACGCTTGAGAAGTGCGTCGCGCACGGGGCGACGCGGATGCGCACGCATGTCGAGATTGACCCCCGTGTCGGCTTGCGCGGCTTCGAGGGCGTGCGCTCGCTCATCGACGACTATCGCTGGGCCATCGACATCGAGATCTGCGTCTTCCCGCAGGAGGGACTGACCAATAGCCCCGGCACCGAGGCGCTGATGGTGCGGGCGCTGCGCGACGGCGCGCGCGTGATCGGCGCCGCGCCGAACTACGACACCGACCACGCGGGGCAGATCAAGCGCGTGTTCAAGCTGGCGCGCGAGTTCGACGTGGACATCGACATGCATCTCGACTCCGGCAACTCGCCGGAGGAGATGGACATTCATCTCGTGTGCGCGCTGACGGAGGAGTACGGCCTGGGCGGGCGCGTCGCGGTCGGGCACATGAGCAAGCTATCGACGATGCCCCTGGAGCCGCTCAAGGCGCTGACGCGGCGCATCGCGGATGCCGGCGTGGCGGTCACGATGCTGCCGGCGACCGATCTCTTCATGACCGGCCGCGACCAGGAGTACAGCGTCCGGCGCGGCGTGGCGGATGTCAACCTGCTGTCCGAGCACGGCGTCAACTGCTCGCTCTCCACGAACAACGTGCTCAACCCGTTCACGCCGTACGGCGACGGGTCGCTGATCCGCATGGCGAACCTTCAAGCCAATGTGTGCCAGATCAGCCGCACGCACCAGTTGCGCGAGTGCTTCGCGATGCTGACCGACAGATCGGCCCGGCTGATGAACCTGCCCGATTACGGACTCAAGGTCGGAAACCCGGCTGACTTGCTGGTGATCGACGCCACGACCCCCGAACAGGCGGTGCGGGAGGTCAGCCCGCCGCTCGCGGCGTACAAGCGCGGCCGGCGTACGGTGACGCGCCCGCGCGCCATTCTTCATCCACCTGGCTGATGGGGACGCGACGATGCGGCTTCAGGATCTCGCCCAGGTCATCCGCAGCAAGAACGCCGGTCCGCGCCGGCTGACGCTGGATGTGATGTTCGTCTCCGACGCCGATTACGCCCGCGCCGCGCAGTCGCCGGCGCTGTCGGCGGAACGCGTCGCCACTCTGTATGGCGTGGCGCCGGGCGATGTGGCGGTGATCCCCTACCCGCTCGGCCGCGCCATCAAGATCACGCTCGCCCGTCCCATCATGGCCGGTGATCCCGGCGACAAGGACGTGTACGGCGCGCAGCAGCACGCGCCGTTGCTGGAGATCGAGCTGTGAGCGCGTCTGCCCGCGTCCTTGATGACGTACGGCGCGCGCGCCGCAAGATGCGCTTCCTCGGCGCCTCCGGCCAGCTCGGCTACGGCATTCCGACGCCGGCCTTCGAGGCGGGGCTGGCGCGGCGGCCGGACATGATCGGCTGCGACATGGGCTCGATCGATATCGGGCCGACCTACCTCGGCAGGGGCGAGATGGCGACGGCGACGGCCGCGACACGGCGCGACCTGCGCAAGGCGCTACTCGGCGCGCGCCGGCTCGATGTCCCGCTGGTGATCGGATCGGCCGGCTCGGCGGGCGCCGCGCCGCACCTGGAGGCGACCCTCGCGATGGTCCGCGACATCGCGCGCGCGGAGGGCTTGTCCTTCCGCATGGGCGTGCTGCGCGCCGACATCCCGCGCGCCGCCTTGAAGGACGCCGTGCGCACCGGGAAGGTGACGGGCCTGGACGGGATGCCGGCGCTGAGCGAGCGCGACGTGGACGAGGCCGCGCACATCGTCGGGCAGATGGGAACCAGCGCGTTCCGCCGCGCGCTCGCGGCCGATATCGACGTGCTGATCGCGGGGCGCGCGTGCGACACCGCGATCTTCGCCGCGCTGCCGGCCATGCTCGGGTTTCCCACGGGGCTGGCGGTGCATATGGCGAAGATCATCGAGTGCGCCTCGCTCTGCTGCGTTCCCGGCGGGCGCGATTCGATCCTCGCCACGCTCGACGACGAGGGGTTCGAGCTGGAGAGCATGGCGCCGCAGCGGAAGGCGACGCCGGTTTCGGTCGCCGCGCACAGTCTCTATGAGCAGGGCGATCCGTACGCGGTGCATGAACCCGACGGCGCGCTCGACTTGACGGCGGCGCAGTACGTCGCGATCGACGACCGCCGCACGCGGGTCAGCGGCGCGCGCTGGCGCCCGGCGACGGACCCGATGGTGAAGCTTGAAGGTGCGACCCGCATCGGCGAGCGAGCGATCCTGCTCGCCGGCGCCGCCGACCCGCGCTTCATCCGCGATCACCGCGCCATCCTGGAGGGCGCGGCGGGGATCGTGCGCGAGCTGGTCTGCGAGGACCAGCCGGAGGATTACACGCTCCGCTTCCGCGTGTACGGCGTGGACGGCGTGCGCATGGCGGTCCCGGCCGACGAGCCTCCGCCGCGCGAGGTCTTCGTGATGGGCGAGGTCATCGCGCCCACGCGCGAGCGCGCCGCCGAGGTGATGCGCACGACGAAGCAGTACCTGCTGCACTACGGCTACGCGGGCCGCCTCTCGACCGCCGGCAATCTCGCCTTCCCGTTCACCCCGCCGGAGGTCTCCACCGGCCCCGCCTACCGCTTCAGCGTGTTCCACCTGATGCGCGTCGCCGATCCCGACGCGCTGTTCCCCCTGGAGGTGGAGCGGGTGGGGTAGGGCCAGCGACCCCTGGACTCCCCACCTCACCCCGGCCCTCTCCGCCCCTTGGGGGCGGAGAGGGAATTTAGCCGCGCATCCCCTCCAGCGCCGCCGCGTTGGCGCGGATCACCCGCGACCGCCTGATCTTCTGCGAGGGCGTGAGCAGGCCATTTTCGATGGTGAAGGGGGCGACGATGGCGTGCTTGCGCACGCGCTCGGTGACGGACAGGCGCCGGTTCGCGCGTGCCAGAGCGCGCGCGACGGCGGCGTTGTCGTGACCGTCGGCGGGCACCA
>DATFDN010000451.1:0-5502 GCA_035252035.1 Acetobacteraceae bacterium
AAGGGCGTGGTCCGTTCCTGATCGGCTGGTCGCCCTCCAACATGCGCGGCGTGCCGGATGCGATTGTCCTGATTGTGGACATGTCGGACTTCGAAAGCCAGCAGAGCTTCGACGAGGCGTTCCTGTTCTGGCAGCGCAAGATCGTCGAGGATCCGCAGCTCTGGCGCAGCGGGTTCTCTCTTGAGCGGGTGCGGCTGGCGGTGCGCGATTTCGTGGATCACTATGGGAAGTCGATCGAGGCCGCCATCAAGATCTGGGTGGGGAGGGGCTAACTTTGGGCGGTGGTTCGCCCGGCCCCTCGTGCCCGATCAGGGGGCGAGCGGCTTTGCCAGGAAGGCCGTGCCTTCCACGGGTGTCTGGTAATAGGGGTCGATCGGCCTGAACCCGGCCTTCTCGTAAAGGGACATCGCTTCCGCCATGAACGGCAAGGTGTCCAGCCGCATCTCGCGGTAGCCGATCCGCACCGCTTCCCGGATAACGGCATCGACCAGCGCCCGGCCGAGCCGGAGGCCACGCGCCTGCGGCGCGACGTAGAGCCGCTTCATCTCGCAGCATCCGTCGAACGGCATCGGCCTGAGCGCGACGCAGCCCAGCGGCTTTCCATGCGGGTCGCGCGCGACGAGCAGTTCGCCGGCCGGTGGCGCGTACTTGCCTGGCAGGGTGGCCAGTTCCGTCGCGAAATCCTGGTAGGCGAGATCGACCCCGAGCGAGGCCGCGTAGGCGGCGAACAAATGGACCGCCGCTTCGATATCGAGGGGTGTTCTGACTGGTTTGATTTGAAAATTGGATTCAGCCATGAGGGTGCTGGACTTCCCCACCTCACCCCGGCCCTCTCCGCCCCCGGGGGCGGAGAGGGAGGCATTCGTCACTCCTCGGCGGCGACGGGGTTGCGCAGGACGCCGACGCCCGAGATCTCCACCTCCACCGTGTCGCCCGGCTTCATCCAGAGCGGCGGCGTGCGGTAGGCGCCGACGCCGCCGGTGGTGCCGGTCACGATCACGTCGCCCGGCACCAGTTCGGTGAAGGTCGAGCAGTATTCGATCAGCGCCGGGATGCCGAAGCAGAGATCGTCGATCGTGGCGCGCTGGACCTCCTCCCCGTCCAGGCGGGTGAGCAGCGTTTGGCGGGTGATGTCGCCCACTTCATCGGGCGTCACGATCCACGGCCCGAAGGCGCCGGAGCGCCAGAAATTCTTGCCCGGCGTGAACTGCCCGCTGTGGCGCTGGAATTCGCGCACCGAGCCTTCGTTGTAGCAGGCGTAGCCGGCGATCACCTCGCTCGCGCGCTCGCGCGGGACGTGGCGGCAGCGGCGGCCGATGACGACGGCGAGTTCGCCTTCGTAATCGTAGGTCTCGCTCGCCTTGGGGCGGATCAGCTTCTCCAGGTGGCCGACCTGGCTGTTCGGCGTGCGGGTGAAGATGATCGGCTTCTTTGGGGCTTCCCGCCCGCCCTCCTGGATATGGCTGACATAGTTCAGGCCGACGCAGAAGATCTTCTCCGGGTCCGGGATGGGCGGCAGGAAGCGCACGTCGGAGAGCCGGTAGTCGGGGCGCGCCACCGCCTCTTCCGCCAGCGAGGCCGTGGCCCACAGCGCGTGCCTCAGGCCGGGGGCGAGATGGCCGAGATCAATCACGCCCTCGTCCTTGGCGATGCCCCAGGACGGCATCCCGTCGGGGCGGCGGAAGCTCATCAACTTCATGGCGGTGTCCTCCGTGCGCCTGCTTCGATACGTCCGGGGCGGGCGCGCGGCAAGCCGCTCAGGCGAGCAGCGCGGCCAGTTCGGTCATGTTCGGCACGATCAGGTCGGGCTGGTGCGGCGTCTGCCCGAACGGGCGGCGGCGGCGGTCGATGAAGGCGGTGCGCATCCCCGCCGACTTGGCGCCCACGCAGTCGAAGGCGTGATTGGCGACGAACAAGACCTGCTCCATTCCGACGCCAAGGATCGCGGCGGCCTTGGTGTAGGTCGCGACGTGCGGCTTGAAGGCGTTGGCTGCGGCGACCGAGATCACCGCGTCGAAGGCGATACCGTGGTGCGGCTTCGCCGCCTCCAACATGTCGGGATCGCCGTTCGAGAGCACCGCCAGCTTGTAGCGCGCGCGGAGCCGCGCGAGCGCCGCCGGCACTTCGGGGAAGGGCTTCAGCCGCTCGATGGCGGCGACCAGCGCGCGCACCTCCTCCATGCCGTGCGCGATCCCTGCCCGTTCCAGCACGTGGTCGAGCGAGCGGTGGCCGATCTCCCGGTAGGGCGTGTGTTCGCGCCCGAGCAGGGCGTCGATCATCGAGTTCTCGAAATGCGTCCGCCGCCACCAGGTGACGAAGGAATTCGGATCGCCCGTCCAGCCCTTGGCGCGCAGGTAGGGCGTCGCCGCCGCGACCAGCCCGCCCTGCAT
Source organism: Acetobacteraceae bacterium (assembly GCA_035252035.1). Lineage (GTDB taxonomy): Bacteria > Pseudomonadota > Alphaproteobacteria > Acetobacterales > Acetobacteraceae > DATFDN01. Next base: position 2,391 of record DATFDN010000451.1, read on the forward strand.
GTCCACCACGGTCCCGTACTGGTCGAACATGCAGACGGTGATCGTGCGCTTGAGTTCCTCGGCGTCCATCCTGGCCTCCGCCCCGGTTGGGCGCTAGCATCGCCGGAACGCAGGAGGAAGCAATGCTCACGACCGGTTATGGCGAGTACGTCTACGAACCCGTCCTGGACTGGGCGAAGCTGCCGCCCGGCTGGCGCTTCAAGGAGATCGGCGCGGTGGGCGTCGATCGGGACGACAACGTGTACGTGTTCAATCGCGGCGAGCACCCAATGATCGTGTTCGACCGCAACGGCAACTTCCTCCGCTCCTGGGGCGAGGGGCTGTTCCCGCGCGCGCACGGCCTGCACATGGCGCCCGACGACACGATCTGGCTGACCGACGACGGCGATCACACGGTCCGGCAATGCACGCTGGAGGGCAAGGTGCTGCTGACGCTCGGCGTGCCGGGCAAGCCCGCCCCGTTCATGAGCGGCGAGCCGTTCCACCGCTGCACGCACACCGCGCTCGGCCCGGACGGATCGGTGTTCGTCTCCGATGGCTATGGCAACGCGCGGGTGCATAAGTTCGATCCCAAGGGGCGGCTGCTGCTGTCCTGGGGCGAGCCGGGCACCGATCCGGGGGAGTTCAACATCGTCCACAACATCACCTGCGACGCCGATGGGTTCGTCTATGTCGCGGACCGCGAGAACCATCGAGTGCAGGTGTTCGACCAGAACGGCAAGTACCAGGCGCAGTGGAACAATCTGCACCGGCCCTGCGGGCTGTACATGCCGCCGGGCCGGTGCCCGATCTGCTACATCGGCGAGCTGGGGCCGGTGATGCCGGTGAACCGCGAGATCCCCAACCTCGGCCCGCGCGTGACGATCGTGGACCACACGGGCAAGCGCATCGGCCGGATCGGCGGGCTGCACGCCGGCCTCGGCCCGACCGAGTTCATGGCCCCGCACGGGCTGGCCGTGGACTCGCGGGGGGACTTGTACGTGGGGGAGGTGGCTTGGACCAACTGGGAGCAGAGCCATCCGGGGCAGGCGCGGCCGGATGACCTGCGGAGCCTGCACAAGTTCCGGCGGGTGGGGTAGCCTTCCAACACGCCAGTTGACGGCGGAATGCGCTCCGCTTTTCCGCCCTACGATTCCTCGCCCCTGGACTCCCCCACCTCACCCCGGCCCTCTCCGCCCCCAAGGGCGGAGAGGGAGATGTCGCCCACCATGGTTTCCGGGCGCACCACCTTGTCGAATGTCGCGGCGTCGATCCAGCCTGTCGCGATCGCCGCCTCGCGCAAGGTGGTGCCTTCGACATGCGCCTTGTGCGCGATCTTGGCGGCCTTGTCGTAGCCGATCACCGGGGCGAGCGCCGTTACCAGCATCAGGGAGCGGTCCAGGAGCTCCGCGACGCGGCCGCGGTTGAGTTCCGTGCCCTCAATCGTGTAGCGGCGGAAGGTCTCGGCGGCGTCGCCCAAGATGCGCGCCGAGTGCAGGACGCAGTCGATGATGACGGGGCGCATGACATTGAGCTGAAGCTGGCCTTGCGCGCCGGCGAAGGCGACCGTGGCGTCCTCGCCCAGAACCTTGGTGCAGACCATCACCATGGCCTCGCACTGCGTCGGGTTGACCTTGCCGGGCATGATGGAGGAGCCGGGCTCGTTCTCCGGCAGGGACAACTCGCCCAGGCCGCAGCGCGGGCCAGAGGCGAGCCAGCGCAGGTCGTTCGCCACCTTCAGCAGCACCACAGCGACGCCGCGCAGCCCCGCCATGCACGCCACCATCGCATCGAGCCCGCCCAGCGCGGCGAACTTGTTGGGCGCGGTGCGGAAGGGCTGGCCGGTGAGTTCGGCGATGCGCGCGGCGATGGCCTCCGCGAAGCCGGGCGGCGCGTTTAGCCCAGTGCCGACCGCGGTGCCGCCGGCGGCGAGCTCGTACAGCCCGTCCAGGTTGCGCGTCAGCCCCGCCATGGCGTCGCGGAGCTGGTGTGCCCAGCCGGACCATTCCTGGCCGACGGTGAGCGGCACCGCGTCCTGAAGATGGGTCCGGCCAATCTTCACCACATCGGCCCATTCCCGCGCCTTGGCCTCGATCGCGCGCGCCAGCGCCTCCAGGCGCGGCATCAGGCGCGTTTGCACCTCCAGCACCGCGGCGACGTGCATGGCGGTGGGGAAGGTGTCGTTGGAGGACTGGGCCATGTTCACGTCGTCATTGGCGTGGATCGGCCGCTTCGAGCCGATCGTGCCGCCGAGAAGCTGTATGGCGCGATTGGCGATCACCTCGTTTGCGTTCATGTTGGTCTGGGTGCCGGAGCCGGTCTGCCAGACGAAAAGCGGGAATTCGGCGTCGAGCTTGCCCGCGATCACCTCCTCGGCGGCGCGCACGATGGCGGCGGCCTTCCACGACGGCAGCCGCCCGGCCTCGGCGTTCACCTGCGCCGCGGCCTTCTTCACGATGCCGAAGGCATGTACGACGCCGAGCGGCATCCGGTCGTCGCCAATCGAGAAATGGACCAGGCTGCGCTGGGTCTGCGCGCCCCAATAGTGCTCGGCGGGGACATCGATGCCGCCCATCGAGTCGGTCTCCGCGCGCGTCCCCGTCGCGCCGGTGCCGATCGGCACCTCGCGCAGCGCCCATTCCTCGCCTTCGCGCGCGTCGCTCTTGCTTGCTGGGCTCATTCGTGACCCCTTTCCACCTTGCGCCGTCTCGCCGCAACCCGGCGCGGCGGACAAGGTTGCGGGGCGGTGCGTCGATCCTTCTACCGGTCGAAAAAGCCCTCCCAGCCAAGAAGGGTTAGGGGCAATCCCATCTGAGTTGCTTCGTGCCTCGTGGCACTTTGTCGCGACACATCGGCCTTGGTAGTTGCACAGGAGTACAGTGACAGCCCCTATATGCAACCTTGTCATATTCGGAGCATTTACTCACAGCCCGTTTTGAAGCGGACGGCCTCGGCACACGGGACATGCCCCGCCTGCTGGACAGGCTGTTTTATGTCGTGCGCACCGGCTGCCAGTGGCGCCACCTGCCGCCGCCTCCGGCCTTTCCGCCACGGCCGACAGCGCATGGCTATTTTCGCGCGTTCCGCGCGGCAGGCGTGTGGGAGAGCATACACTACCATCTTGTCATCATGC
>DATFDN010000452.1:0-10470 GCA_035252035.1 Acetobacteraceae bacterium
GCTGCGGCGGCGGCGGCCGATGAGGCCTATTGGGTCGAGCAGTTTGCTCGCCCGCCGGCGCCGCTCGACCTGCCGGGCGACCGGCCCCGCCCGGCAACGAAAACGTTCCGTGGCGCGACGGTGCGGGAGGCAATCGACGGGACGCTGTACCGGGCAGTACGCGCCACAGGCGCGCGACTCGGCTGCACGCCGTTTGCCGTGCTGCTGGCTGGCTTCCAGGTGCTGATGGGGCGGCTCGCCGGCCAGGATGAAGTGGTCGTGGGCGTGCCGACCGCGGGCCAGTCCCTGCTCGAAAACGGCGCGCTGGTCGGCCACTGCGTGAATTTCCTCCCCATCCGCGGACGGTGGGACGACGCGACCACCTTGGCGCAGCACATCCAGGCGGTGCAGGCGACGCTCGCGGACGCACGCGAGCATCCGCGCTGCACGCTGGGCACACTCGTGCGTCGCCTGGAAATGCCACGCGATCCGAATCGTTTGCCTCTCGCCGATGTGCAGTTCAACCTCGAACGCCTCGCCGTCCCTCCCGAATTCGGCGGACTGAAGGTCGCGGCCGCCGCCAATGCCAAGGCATTCGTGAATTTCGATCTGTTCTTTAACCTGGTTGAGACGGCGGATGGCCTGCGGCTGGACTGCGACTACAGCACCGACCTGTTCGACGAGGCGACAGTCCGCCGCTGGATTGGCCATTTCCGGACCTTGCTCGCCAGCCTGGCCGAGGATGCCGCGACACCCGTGGCGCGGGCGAAACTGCACGACAGGCCGGAGCACGACACAGCCGAGACCTACGTTATCGCGGATCGCGGCTTCCACGAGCTATTCGCCGATCAGGCGAAACGACATCCGGATGCGATCGCGGCGGAATGTGGAAGCCAGAGCTGGACCTACAGGGAACTCGACCAGCGCGCGGAGGACATTGCCGCGCGTCTCCTCGCGCGCGTCCATGCGCCGGACGGGCGGGTTGGCGTGCTGGTGGAACGCTCGCTCGACATGCTCGCGGCGCTGCTTGCCGTGGCCAAGGCCGGCTTCGCCTACGTGCCGCTCGATCCGCACCATCCGCCGGCGCGACTGCGCGGCATCATCGAGCGGTCGGACCTCGCGGCCCTCATCACCGACGGGATCGCTGCGGTGCCGGATGATTGCACCGTACGGCAGATCGACCTCAGCCGCCCGCTTTACCCGGTTCCGGTGCGGCAAGCGGCTGAATCGCCACGGCCGGCGAATGCGCTTGCCTACGTCATCTATACATCAGGCTCCACCGGCGTTCCGAAGGGCGTCGAAATCAGCCATCGGGCACTCACCAACCTTCTGACTTCAATGGCCGCCCGGCCGGGACTTGGCGCCAGCGATGCGCTCCTCGCCGTGACCACCATTGCCTTCGACATCGCAGCACTAGAGTTGTTCTTACCGCTCACGGTCGGCGCGCGCGTGGTCATTGCCTCCCAGGACGAGGTGGCGGATGGCTTCGCCCTGCTGGCCAAGTTGCAGGCGCGGGGCATCACCGTGATGCAGGCGACGCCCGCCACATGGCTCCTGCTGCTGGAAGCCGGGTTCCGCTCGCATCCAGGACTGACGATGCTCTGCGGGGGTGAAGCGCTGCCGCGCGAGCTTGCCGACCGGCTGCTCGAAGGCGGGGGCGCATTGTGGAATATGTATGGTCCGACGGAAACCACGATTTGGTCGTCGGCGGGCCGGATTGAGGCTGACGGCGGACCCATCACGATTGGCCGGCCCATCGCCAACACACGACTCTACGTGCTCGACCGGCATGGCGAACCGGTGCCACCGGGTGCCCTTGGCCAATTGCATATCGCCGGAGAAGGATTGGCGCAGGGCTATTTCCGCGATCCAGCCCAGACTGCGGAAAAGTTTGTGGATGATCCATTTGTGTCCGGCGTGCGGATGTATCGCACGGGCGATGTAGCGCGCCTGCTGCCTGGCGGAGGCATCCAGCTCCTCGGCCGTATCGACAAGCAGATCAAGCTGCGCGGCTTCCGCATCGAGCCAGGGGAGATCGAGGCGGCCCTGATGCGGACCGGAAAGGTTGCCGCCACAACGGTCGTTCTGCGCGGCGCTCCGCCGCGCGCGCCACGGCTTGTCGCCTACTATGTCGCACTGCCTGATCGCACTCCGACTCCGGCGGAGTTGCAGGCCGCTCTTACGGAGGCCCTGCCCAGCTACATGGTGCCTGCCGCCTATGTGCGGCTCGCGGCCTTGCCCCTCTCGCCGAATGGCAAAATCGATGACCGTGCCTTGCCAGTGCCGGACGACACGGCAGAGGCCCGCCACGTGGCAGCCCCGGTTCCGCTAGCAACACCGTTTCAGCGGAAGCTTGGGGCGATCTGGCAGGAAGTGTTGGGGCTCGACCGGGTCGGCTCCGAAGACGATCTGCTCGCCCTGGGTGCCGATTCGATCCACATTTTCCAGATAGCGGCACGTGCCAGCCGAGCCGGTATGACCATACCGGCAAAAGATCTGCTGCACCATCGCACGATTGCCGCGCTTGAGACGGCAGCAACCCGGACGGCGGGAGAGGCGACCCGTGAGCTTCCTAAGTTGAGTCAATTCCGGCGCGCTGGACGCCAGGGGTAACGAGAAGGAACAAGTCGTGACGGCGGCAATCGCGCCAGCGGTACACATACAAGAAGAGCCACTCGGCGGCGCGGCCGCGGAGTTTCCCTGCACCGTTGGGCAGCTCAAAACCTGGCGACTTGATCGCGCGCATCCGGGCGACCCGACTCTAAATATCGCGGCGCGCTGGCGCCTTGAGGGGCGGGTGATCCCCGCGTTGTTGGAGCGGTCTCTGGCAATGCTGATCGACCGCCACGAACCCTTGCGCACCGGCTTCGCCGAGCGCGCTGGTGTGCTGGTCCAGCGTGTCATGCCGCGGGTTGCGATGCGGCTGCGCGTCATTGACCTCACGGCGATGCCCGAAGCGGAGCGAGCGGATAAGGCGGTGGCCCTCGCGCGGGAGGAAGCGCGCCAGTCCTTCGACGTCACGCGGCCGCCCCTGCTCCGTGCAGTCCTGGTGCTGCTGGAGCCGGCGGCCGCCGACTTGCTCGTGACCACCCATTACATGGTCGGGGACTGCTGGTCGAACGGCATACTCGCACGGGAGACGGCCGACATCTACGACGCGCTGCGCGCTAACCGGCTGCCGCGACTCGACGAACTTGACCTGCAATTCGGCGACTATGCACGCTGGCAGGAGGCATGGCTGAAGGAAGGCGGCGCCGACGCAGCGGAGGCATATTGGCGCCGTCAACTTGCGAATCTGCCCGATTTCCACGTGCCGACCGACCGCGCGCTGCCCGCAAGGCCTGCCAAGGCAGGCGACATCCTGGGAATGCCAGTGCCGAGTGCGCTGGTCGAGGCGGCGCAGGAAATGGCGCGCGAGCGGGGCGCAACATTCTTCATGCTCGGCGTCGCGGCCCTGGCCATACTGCTGCATCGCTGGACCGGCGCCGGGGAGGTGGTGTTCGGCACGCAAGTGGCGGGCCGTGACGAAGTCGAGCTCGAAAGCCTGATCGGGCCGTTCGTCAACACAGTGTCGCTTCGCATCAGCCTCGCGGGGGATCCATCCGTCGCGGCGCTGCTGGACCGCGTGCGGCACGCTGTCGGGGAGGCCCTGGAACACGCCGCCGCGCCGATCGAGCGCGTGGCCCAGGCTCTGCCGCGTGCCCAAAGCGCGGAACGACGCCGTGATCCCTTGACGGCAGTCAATTTCCTGATCCAGCGTGCCTTCACTCGCGATGCCGCGCATGGCGACTTCGCGCTCAAGGGCGTGCCGAATTTCTCGCCCGGCTCACGATACGACGTGAACGTGTTCCTGGTGGAACGCCCTGGAGGGTGGCGGGCATCCTGCGAATATGACCCTGAGCTGTTCGATCGCGCGCGGATCGACTGGCTGCTTCGCTCGTTCCTCGCCGTGCTTGGGGCGGCCGCCGCCGATCCGGCTCGCCATATCTCCTCGCTCGCGCTTCTTCCCGATCGAAGCGAAGACGACCGCCAGGCATCAAGGCCAGCCGTATCCTACGCCTCCATCCCCCAGCTACGTATGGTAAGCAACAGCGACAATGGCGAGGCGCCCCAAATCGAAACCCAACTTGCCGCTATTTGGGCCAAGGTGCTGCGCCTGAACGCCGTGCCGCCTAACGCCAATTTCTTCGAGCTTGGCGGCAATTCGCTTCGGGCCGCTCATTTGCTCGCGCTCACCAGGCAGACGTTTGGGCGGACGGTCAGCCTCGGGCAGATGTTCAAGGCGCCCACGCTCGACGCGATGGCGGCGTTGCTGCGCGGCGATGCAGATGCTCCGCCGGCGGGTGTCGTCGTGGTTCAGCCAAATGGAAGCCAGCCGCCGATCTTCGCAATCAATAACACAGGGGTTTTCTATACGCTGTCGCGCCACCTTGGCGCCGATCAACCCTTCATCGCCGTTCAGGCGCTGGATCCTGACGTTTCCCCTTCGCTCCATCCAGCCGACTTCCGGGTGATCGCCGCGCGCTACGCCGAGACGATTCAACAAGTACGCCCGCACGGCCCCTATGTGCTGATCGGACTGTGCGCCGCGGGCAAGGTCGCCCTAGAGGTGGCGCAGCAGCTCATGGCCGCCGGCGAGGACGTGCGGCTGCTCGCGGTCGTGGACACGTGGGCGCCCGGCCACATGCGCCGGTTGAAGCCGATGCGGCGGCTTCTCGCGCGCGCGAATCTGCGGGCGGTTCGGCTGCGGCGGCAATTGCAGCGGATCCGGGAAGGCACGCTCTCAGTGTACGGCTTCATTGCCAACCGCGCCGCTGTTCGGGGAGTGCGCAACGCCACGTTCGAGCTGCTCCGCCGCAAAGGCGTGCTGCCGAGCCTTCCGCCTGGCGTGCAGAACAACCTCTTTGTCAAGTATTTGGACCGCGCCGCTTCGGCCTACGAGCCAAGCCCTTATGCCGGACGTGTCCTGGTCCTCCATGGCCCCGAGCAACCGCGGGGCCGCTTCCTCGACCCGAGCTTCGGCTGGACGGGATTGGTTGCTGGCCCAGTCGATGTGGTGGCCGTTCCAACCGATCCCCACACACGGTTCGAGGACCACCACCAGGGTTTGTTTCAGGATCCGGGAGCTCAGGTCATGGCCCAGGCCATAGTTTCGGCGCTGCGCTGATCGGAACGTCACAATGCGGCCTTTCGAGACCTTACTGATCCTATCGGCCACCGCCGCAGTGGTGCGAAGCACCGTTTTGGCCGGGTTCGCCTGGCCGAGTTGGTCGCCGGTCATGCCGATCGCCATTGCTGTCCTACTGGCGCTGCATCTGGGATTCGAAGGCTGGCGCGAGCAGATGCTGACCGCCTATGCCGTGGTTGCGGCATGGTTCGTCTTGGAGCTGCTGCCGGTCCCATTGCCACAGGGACTCGCGGCGCGGTTGCTCGGCGCCGGGAGTGGGGGCGTGTTGCTTGCTATCGCCGCGGGCCTCTGCTTCCTGCGGCCGGTCATTCAAACCCCGCCCCCGAATGGCCCGTTCGCCGTCGGAACAACCGAGGTCGCCCTATTTCCGGGCGCGGGGCGATCTTCGCTCATGTTCCGCGTCTGGTATCCGGCCGAACGGGGGACAGGGACAAGGGTCGCGCCATACGCAACCGAGGCCCGGGTCGCATTGCGCCGTGCCCGCCTAAGCCGCAGCCAGGCGATGTGGGATGCGGTACCAGCCAAACTCCCCAGCCAATTTCCGGTTCTCCTTTTCTTTCCGGCCTGGGGCGGCATCCCGTCGCAGAACACGGTTCTGCTGCAAGATCTGGCCAGCCATGGCTATTTTGTTGCCGCGCCCGATGCCTGGGATCCCGCTGCTTATCCAGGCGATGCGGCGGCGGCGGCGGACCTGACTACGCCTCTCGTGTTCGATTCCGATGATGCCGCTGCGGCCTCCATGGCAACGGGCGAACGCAATGCTCCGCGCCAGGCGCGGCTTGCGCGTCATGTGCTCGACCGAGTGGCAGAGCTTGACGAGGCGGACCCCGCAGGACGGTTCAGGGGACGACTCAATCTGGAGCAGACAGGAATGCTGGGCTTTTCTTTCGGCGGCTCTGTCGCCGTGCAGACTGCATTGGACGATCCGCGCGTCCGGGCTGTCGCCAATCTCGATGGCGGAGTCTTTACTGACGCCTACCTCCGTGGGTTCCCGCAACCCTACTTTCTTCTGAGCGAGCCGCCGATGACGGAGGGAGACTTATATTCGCCCGACCCGACCGTTCGGCGGGAGGCTGTGCCGACGCTCGAGGATGAAGGCCGGCTCAATGACTTCATGATACGCTGGGGCGGTATGCGGGCGATCATCAGCGGAATGGCCCATACCAACTTTACGGATGCTCCACTTATCAATGACTGGCGCCGGGTCGGCGGCACGATCAATCCTGCGCGCGCCCGCGCGCTGGTGGATGACTTCCTGGTGGCCTTCTTCGATCACAACCTGCGCGGCACACCCTCGGCGGTTCCGGCTGGCGCACGCCTCACTTATCCCGAGGTAAGCCTGCAAGTCTGGCCCCGGATGGCTTCGGCGTCGGCGGTTGTGGAGACGCAGAAGGTATCAGTGTGCGATCCATGCTTGCAGTAACAGGCGCAATGCGAGGGAGGCGAGCGATGCAGCAGCCAATGGCATCGACGCTGATTGATGCCGATGCGGGGGTGTTTCGGCGCGACTTCAACCGTGCGTCCTTCGCTGTCCGCCACAATCTGACGGACCACCCGCTGTTCGAGCTTTCACGCCTTGCACAAGTGGCACAGAGGCTACTGGAGCGCGGTGGTCCTGATAAGTTCGTCGCACTCGGCGCGCGCGCCACCCAAACTGCGACAAAGTTCACCGATATGCCGCGTCTTGCGGCGCTCGCCGACACGGTGCGCCATATCGACGAAATCGGCTCCTGGATGAAGTTGTCGCAAGTCAATCAGGTCGATCCCGAGTACCATGCGCTTATGGAAGCGCTGGTGCTCGAAATCGAGCAATATGCCAAACGGCCGCTACGTTCCGATATTACCTGGCCGATCCTGACAATCTTCCTTGCCTCGCCTCGCATCGTCACACCCTACCATATTGATCACGAATCTAATTTCCTACTCCAAATCAAAGGCGAAAAGGATGTCTGCCTGTTCGACGGGCTAGACCCTTCCGTGCTCTCCATCGAGGAGATCGAGCGTTTTTACAGCGGCAATGCCGAGGCGGCGCTCTATCGCGAGGAGGTGCAGAGCCGGGGCACGACATACTGCCTTGTTCCCGGCACTGGCGTACATCATCCACCGCTCGCGCCGCATTGGGTCCGCAACGGCGAGTCTGTATCGATCAGCGTGAGCGTCAGTTTTTGCCTGCGCCCCTTTGATCGGGCAGCGAAGATCCATCAGGTCAATTTCATGCTGCGCAGGCTTGGCCTCCGCCCCACGCCTCCCGGCGGTGGCACGCTGAGGGACGAGGCGAAAGTTATGACGATGCGGCTAGTCTCTAAGCCATTCCCCAGGACACGAAGTGAGATGCTGTTCTCGGGCGTACGGCGATTGGCTGTACCGGTCGGAGTTATGCGGCGTGCCATGCGATTCACGTGAGGACTTGCAGCGATGCTGACAAGAACTGCTGATCTAGTGCTAACCCAGCCCCCGCATACCGATCTAAGCGGATGCTGGAGTACTATCGAGCCGCTTGCCGCGTGCCGTGCAGCCCTGCAAAGGCATCCGTTCCTCATCACCCACGACCTGACGAGCCATCCGTTGTTCACGGTGGATGCACTGCTGCGCGTGGCGAAAGATGCTTCCAAGCGGCGCGGCGACGTGTATCTTGATGCGGGCAATGTCGGAATAGACGACAAATGGGGCCGCGTCCCGGTACCCGATATGCCGGTCGACGAGGTGATCCGCCGCATCGAATATGCGGGCGCCTGGATCGTGATGAAGCATGTCGAAACTGATCCGGCTTATGCCGAGGTGCTGCATGAATGGGCAGCGTTCATGCGCAACATCGCGGGCGATGCGGCGCATCTGCTGTGCAACCCGGAAATGCTGGTGTTCATCACGTCGCCACGACGCGTCACCCCATTCCATTTTGATGCAGAAGTGAACGTGCTGGTGCAAATTCACGGCCATAAAAGCCTTTGGGTCTGCGATCCACGGGACCGCTCCGTGGTAGCCGAAACCGACATCGAGAATTACTACGCCGTGAGCATTACGGCAGGCCGCTATAAACCCCATGCCGAGACGGTTGCGACGAAATATGATCTCGCACCAGGCTGTGCGGTCCATATCCCGTCACATAGCGCACACTGGGTACGCAACTCCGACGAAGTATCGGTTTCCCTCAGCCTCAACTTTGAGCTGCCTCGGTCGGCGGCACGCGACATCTACGTGGCCAACCACTACCTCCGGCGCCTGGGCCTCGCTCCCCGTCCGCCCGGACATTCGCGATTGGCTGACGGAGTGAAGGCGGCAGCCATGCGCACGGCACGCTGGGCGAAGCGAGCGGCACGTCAAGCGTTAGCCTTTTAGTATCGCATACTATGTCGCGAACTCTAGGACGTCGCAGGTGACATGCCAGCCTAGTGCGCGGGCTGCGACAGCTCCGACATAACCAGACGCGGGCGTTACGGAGGTGAGCTGCCATGCACGCGCTTCCGTCATACTGCCCGCTATCCGAAGAATTCGCGCCGGCTCGTCAGGCATAAGCGAAACGTCGAAACTATCGAGCGGCACCGTAATTCCGAAGCCAATCGCCTTCAAGTATGCCTCTTTGCGCGTCCAGGCATTGAATATACCAAGGCGGCGTGTTGGACCCGGCGGTAACCGCATGAGAGCAGTTTGCTCAGTTTGGGAAAGGAATGCGATTACATCGTCCAGGTCGATCTCCCGGATATATTCGATGTCGAGCCCGACCTCAAAGGCGGACGACACCGCAAGAGCGGCGAGATCGTGCGAATGGCTGAGATTGAAGAACACAGGCGGACGGGTTGATCCAGTCAGACGTGGTTTGCCGCGCGCATCCGTTGTCAACATGATCGCGGCTGGGGCAATGCCAAGAAGGCTGCCCAGAACCTGGCGCAAGCCGGCATAAGCAATAGTAAACCGGGCGCGGTCGCGATCGAAAACGAATCGTGCGGCGCGTGCGCGCTCCACATCCGACAGCACGGCGAGATGTGAATTCTGGATAGCGATAGGGGAGCAACGCCAAACCCACACGTGAATCTCATTATCATTTAGCAACATTCAGATGACCAGCTAACATGCAAGTCTACACCCACACAATCATACCACATTCTTGGTCAGACGAAAATATAGGCCGGAGTACGAAGTCACGCGGCATTCCGGATGTAGAGGTACGAGTAGTTCACGCTGCTTCGACCAGAAATCCACCAGGTCATATCCCAGTGCATTCAGATCATTGATGAAGCGTTGGCGGGCCGCAACCGTATAAGGGCAGAACACCGGGCCGCCCGGCGGTGTCATGACCTGCAACGTGACAAAGGACCGTTCAGGATGAAGGGGTGTGCGCTGCACGAGCACATGCAGCGGGCGTGCGCGCAACGTCCCAATGAGCCGGTGCAGGCTACCTTCCTCGAGATACTGAAGAGATCCGGCTGCAAGCAGGATATCAGCGCCTTCGGCTTCCGCCTGATCTTCTGTGAAGCGGAGCTGTGTGACGCCTTCCCGGCGAGCCAGTGCTGTGCCGGCGCGAACCACGGCAGGAACGTCGCAGACCGTCCACTCCAATCCATTTGGATATTCCAAGTAGCGGCGGTAGTTGTAATAGGCGTTCCCGATATAGCCGCCCAATTCGAATACCCGGCGCGCATTGGGCAGTAGCCTTTGCAGCCAGAACAGCGCCGCGTAATCATTTGCATCCATATGACTTGATGGCGCATTAGCGTCGGGCTGATAGAATCCAGTCATAGCATCATGGTTGTAACCGATCAGGCCAGGCGGGGCCGCGGACTCGGCTTCGGCGAAGCTGGCGTAACGTCCGCTGAAAGTGTCAGTGCAACGTCCAGCCGCAAAATCGGCACGATGGATCTTCCACCGCACCGCCCGCACGAGGGGTGTGTCAGCGATAATCATCTGACCCCGGCGCATACCAGCCGCGACCAGGCTCAGGATCGGCCGTCGTGCCGCCATGGCATTTCCTTTGCCCCAGATCCCAACAGTCTAACGCCCAACCAAGGCCAATCTACACCTGCCTTCGAGGTATATCGCCAACCCAAACCGGTCATATCGCGCGCCGGTCGCCATGCTGCTTTGTGCCTTCGCACAGAGGATCATCCATTACGGTCATGAACCCCATAGGTCAGTCAGGCTTGCCGCCCGCGCCTCACGTCCCGCAGAACGTCTGCTGTACCCGCTCCTCCGGCCTGGGCGGCGCGGCGTACTGCGCGAAGCCGGGCTTGTCCTCATACGGGCACGACAGAACTTCCAGCAGTTCCTCGAACGGGCCGAAATCCCGCCGTACCACGGCGGCTTCAAGC
>DATFDN010000453.1:0-13371 GCA_035252035.1 Acetobacteraceae bacterium
TACGGCCGAGACTCCTCCGAGCCCGTTGCTCGCATCGAGTTCGGCAGGACCGCCGGGGATGGCTCTCGCCGCTACGCCTTTGTGCGGGAGAGCGACTCCCTCGTTGCTGTTCCCGCTGCCGAAGCCGATCACGTCGGCAAGCTGCTGCAACTAGCGGGCGCTCGCCCATGAGTGCCCGCACGGCCATCCTGCTGATATGGGCCGTCATGATCTGCGCGGTCCCAGTCGCCCGCGCGCACCAGGTCAACCTGACCACGGCGCGGCTCACGATCGAATCCGGAAACCAGGTCGTTGCCGAAGTCGCGATGAAGGGCAGCGACGCCGATCGCGTGGCCCAGACCAAGGTTTTCGATGATCGCACGGGAATGGTCAGCCCGGATGCCTTGGCAGCGGCTTCGGGGCGCATCACCGCCTATGTCAACGCCCATGCCGTGGTTGCGGGGGTCGATGGATCGCCGTGCCGTCCGGACGCCGGCTCGGCATCGCCGGATGGCGACGGGGTCGTGGTCCGCACCACGTGGTCGTGCGATGCGGTCGCTGGCAGGCTGAAATACCGCTCCACCATGCTGCTCGATGTCGCGCCGGATGCGCGTCAGGTGGTGCTGATCGGCACCGGCGCCGACGCGGCGCAGGATCTGCTGGACGCGCGCCGAACTGAGACGACCCTCACGGAGACGGCGGAGCCAACCACCCTCCAGGTGATGGGACGCTATCTGCAAGCCGGCGTGGAACACATTTTCCTCGGCTACGACCACATCGCCTTCTTGGCCGCGGTCGTCCTGTGGGCGCGGCGCCTGGTGCCCGTCATCAAGATCGTGACCGCCTTCACGATCGCGCACTCCATCACGCTCTCGCTGGCCGCCCTTGATATCGTCCGTGTCCCCAGCGCCATCATCGAGCCGGCGATCGCCGCATCGATCGTCTATGTCGCCGCTGAGAATTTCCTCTCACGCCGCGTTGATGGGCGGTGGCGTGATACGTTCTGCTTCGGCCTGATCCACGGCTTCGGCTTCGCGAGCGCCTTGCAGGAGTTCGGTCTGCCGAGGAGCGCGGTGGTTCCCGCCCTGGCCTCGTTCAACATCGGCGTCGAGATCGGACAAATCGCGATTGTTTCGCTCGTGCTCCCGCTCTTGCTGGCCCTCGACCGTGTGTTGGCCTCGCGTACGCGCACCGTGTTGGACCCGCGCCGTCCGGCCCTCGCGGTGTACGCGATATCGGCGGTCATCATTGGGCTGGGCAGCTACTGGTTCTTGGCGCGGACCGTGCTGCCCGCCTGAACGCGAGACTCTGGACGCCGGGCTCAATCCCCGCCGCCCGCCAGGGCCGCCTCGGCGGTGCGGACCGCCTGCAACGGCAGGGCCGCGCGGCCAACAACGCGGGCGCCGATGCAAGCGAGCCAGCCGGCACCGTCCGGCGGGGAGGGGCGCAGCTCGATCACCTTGGCCTCGTCGTCGAGGGCCACGGCGCGATACTGGCGCCAATCCGCCCAGACCGGCCCCTTGAGGCGCACCACGCGGGCGATCGCTTGGCCGGCATCGTCGAGCCCCACCCACTCAAGGGTGCGGGTCAGGCCCGCTCCCTGTTCCGTGCGACCCCGCATCCAGTGGAGACGGGGCGTGCCCATTTACACCCCCGCCGCCATCAGGCGCTCTTGGCCATGATTTCGTCCGCTATGTTGCGCGGCACCGGGTCGTAGTGATGGAACTGCATGGTGAAGGAGGCGCGCCCCTTGGTCATGCTGCGGAGCTGGGAAATGTAGCCGAACATCTCCTTCAACGGAACATGCGCCCGGACGATCACCGTCGAGCCGGAGCTCTCCTGGTTCTGGATCATGCCCCGGCGGCGGTTGAGGTCGCCCACCACGTCGCCCACGTGGTCTTGCGGCGTGGTGATCTCCACGTCCATCACTGGCTCCAGGATCATCGGTCCGGCCTTCTTCATGCCGTCCCGGAAACAGGCTTTGGCGGCGATCTCGAAGGCCAGCGCCGAGCTGTCCACGTCGTGGTACTTGCCGTCCACCAGCCGGGCCTTGAAGTCCACGGTGGGGAAGCCGGCCAGCACGCCGGTCTCGGCCTGGACGCGGATGCCCTTCTCGACGGCCGGGATATACTCCCTCGGCACCGCGCCGCCCACGACATCGTTCTCGAAGACCACTCCGCCGTTGCGCTCCAGGGGCTCGAAGACGACCTTCACCTCGGCGTACTGGCCCGAGCCGCCGGTCTGCTTCTTGTGGGTGTAGGTCTCGGTGTGCGGACGCGAGATCGTCTCGCGGTACGCGACCTGCGGCGCGCCCACGTTGGCGTCCACCCCGTACTCGCGCTTCAGCCGGTCGATGATGATTTCGAGGTGCAGCTCGCCCATCCCCGACAGGATGGTCTGCCCGGTCTCCTGGTCGGTGCGCAGCCGCAGGCTCGGGTCTTCGGCGGCCAGTTTCTGCAACCCGATCGTCATCTTCTCGATCGCTTCCTTGGTGCGGGGCTCGACCGAGATGTCGATGACCGGGACCGGGAAGGCCATGCGCTCCAGGATCACCGGATCCTCCTGGGAGGCCAGCGTGTCGCCCGTGCCGGTGTCCTTGAGGCCGACGAAGGCGGCGATATCACCCGCCGTGACTTCTTTTATTTCCTGGCGCTTATCGGCGTGCATCTGGAACATCCGCCCGATGCGTTCGCGGTGCCCGCGCGTCGTGTTCAGCACCATGTCGCCCGAGCGCAGCGTGCCCGCGTAGACGCGCACGAAGGTCAGCGTGCCGTACTTGTCGTTGATGATCTTGAAGGCGAGCCCCGCGAAGGGCGCGTTCGGGTCGGCCTTGATGCGCCGGCGCTCGGCGTGCTCGTCCTCGCCCTCCTCGGCCGCGACCTTGATGCCCGGAACATCGACCGGGCTCGGCAGGTAGTCGATGACCGCGTCCAGCAGCGGCTGCACCCCCTTGTTCTTGAAGGCGGTGCCGCACAGCACCGGGCGGAAGGCGCCGGAGATGGTGCCCGCCTTGATGCAGCGCTTTAGGGTCTCGACCGAAACGTCTCCTCTTTCGAAATATTCCTCCATCGCCGCGTCATCGACCGAGAGCGCGGTGTCAAGCAGGGTCTGGCGGTGCTCCTGGGCCGCTTCCAGCAGGTCGGCAGGGATCGGCTCGTCGTGGTACTTGGCGCCCAGCTCGCCGCCCTCCCAGACGATCGCCTTCATCTCCACCAGATCGACGACGCCCACGAACTTGTCCTCGATCCCGATCGGGAGCTGCAACGGCAGCGCCACGATGTCGAGCTTCTCCTTCAGCGTGCCGAGGGCGCGATAGAAGTCGGCCCCGGTGCGGTCGAGCTTGTTGATGAAGATGACGCGCGGGACGTTGTAGCGGTCGGCCAGGCGCCAGTTGGTCTCGGACTGCGGCTGGACCCCGGCCACCCCCTCAATGATAAAGATCGCCCCGTCCAGCACGCGCAGGCTGCGGTTGACCTCGATGTTGAAGTCGATGTGGCCCGGCGTGTCGATGATGTTGATGCGGTGGTCCTTCCACTCGCACGTCACCGCCGCCGAGGTGATGGTGATTCCCCGCTCGCGCTCCTGCTCCATGTAGTCGGTCGTTGTGTTGCCGTCATGGACCTCGCCGATCCGGTGCGACATCCCGGTGTAGAACAGGATGCGCTCGGTCGTGGTGGTCTTGCCGGCATCGATGTGCGCGGTGATGCCGATGTTGCGGATGCGTGCGAGGTCCGGGGCGGGCATTGATCGAGGTCTCCATACCACGACGGGCGCGGCAGGGATGCCCCGCGCGCCCGTGGTTCGCCGGCGCTCGGCGCCGGAATCGTGAACGGGATGTGCGTTAGGAGTGCGCCTTTTGCAAGCACCGATTGGTGAATGCAAGGCCGTCATGCGTCACGCTTCGTCACAGATCGTCACCCGCCCCGGCGCTATCCTCAAAATATGGAGCTGGGGACGATGCGCGCCCTGGCGCGCTTCGGGCGCGGTTCAGTTTGCCTTGCCCGTTCAGACCTCCGAGCCTTTCTTCCTCTCGGTGGGAAACTTCCCGGACCGTCCCAGCGGCCTTCCGAGCGGCTCTACGGCCTATCCTGGGACAGCAGGGCAGAGGAATTGCGTGCGCGCGGCTTCAGCCGCGTGGCCCTGGGCGACGGCCCGGCGCGCGTCGAGGATGGCTTCGTCACGCTGGCACGGGTGGCTAGGAAGGTGCTGGCGCGGCCCGACGGACCCCGCGTCGCGGCGCTGGAAGCTGGACGGCTGGGACACGCACGCCCAGCCGGCGCGGCTGGCGGCACGCGCGGCACCGATCATGGCGCGGGATCGGTGGCGCTCCCCCGAGGCAGGGCGGTCGCGGGCGGACGGGTACGGGCTGACTGGCCGGGGCTTGGTTTAGGCCGGCTGTTCGAGGACCGCGACCTCGCCCCACCACCGATCTCCGCGCCATCGCCAAGGGTCGGCTGGCACAGCATCTCGGCGTGCCGCCCCACGCGCTTTCGGTGGTGTTCCCCGACAGTGCCGGCGTCATGCCGATGTCCGGATTGATCCGGGCGTGATAGACAGGGCCTGAGTAGCCGCTCCACCGAAGCCCAACAGTTCTATGCCGCTCACACATCCTCGGAGGAATCGCGTGCCTGGCTCCCGTATGCCTCTCCCACGAGCGGGAGAGGCGGAGCTGTGGTTCGCCGGAGGCTGTCTCACCCCCTGGTTCGGCAGGCGTGTACTCCGCCCCCCGCCAGCGCGCCAATCGCCCGCTCCACCATCGCGCGCCCGGTCGCAGCCTCGGTCATCACGCTCTCCGGATGGAATTGCACGGCGGCGATCGGCAAGGTCGCGTGTTCCACCGCCATCACGACCCCATCCATCGTTTCCGCCGTCACGTTCAGCACGCGCGGCATCGCCGACCGGCGCGCGTGCAGCGAATGGTAGCGGCCGACCGTGAACCGCTCCGGCATACAAGCGAACAGCCGCCCCCCAAGGACGCGTACCTCCGAAGACTTTCCATGCATCGGCTGCGCCAGCGTATCCAACGCGCCGCCGAAATGCTCGACGATGCCCTGCAAGCCCAGGCACACGCCGAAGGCCGGCAGTCCGCGACGCAGCAGCAGGGAAAGCGTCTCGTCCATTGCGAAGTCGCTTGGCCGTCCGGGGCCGGGGGAGAGCACGATCAGATCGGCCTTCCGCCCCTCGGCCAGCGCCTCCCGCGCCAGGTCCGGCCGCAGCGTCGCGACCGACGCCCCTGCCGCGCGGAAGTAGCCAGCGAGCGTGTGAACAAAACTATCCTCGTGATCGACCAGCAGGACACGCGCCGCACGCCCCTTTGCGGTGGCGGGCGCGCCCTCCACCGCCTCCGCCACACCTGGCCGTCCCGCCTCCGAAATCGCCGCGAGCATGGCCGACGCCTTCAGCCGCGTTTCCGCCTCCTCCGCGTTCGGGTCGCTATCGTGCAGCAGCGTCGCCCCCGCGCGCACCTCGGCGATGCCGTCCTTCATGCGGATCGTGCGCAGCGTCAGCCCCGTGTTCATGTTGCCGTCGAACGTCAGGCCGCCGATCGCGCCGCCGTACCAGCGGCGCGCGCTGCGCTCCTCCTGCTCGATGAAGCGGATCGCCCAACGCTTCGGAGCACCCGTCACCGTCACCGCCCAGGCGTGGCTAAGGAACCCGTCGAGCGCATCGCATCCGGGCAGTAGCGCGCCCTCGACGTGATCCACCGTGTGGATCAGCCGCGAGTACATCTCGATCTGGCGCCGGCCGATCACCCTCACGCTGCCGGGGACGCACACCCGCGACTTGTCGTTGCGATCAACGTCCGTACACATCGTCAGCTCCGCCTCGTCCTTGGCGGAATTGAGCAGTTCCCGAACATTCGCCGCGTCGCCCAGCGCGTCGGCGCCGCGCTTGATCGTGCCGCTGATTGGACAGGTCTCGATCCGTTTCCCCTCGACGCGCACGAACATCTCCGGCGAGGCGGCCACCAGGAACTCGTCGTCGCCCAGGTTCATCAGCGCCCCGTAGGGCGCGGGATTGATCGCTTTCAGGCGCCGGAAGATCTCGCTCGGCTGCTCGGCGCAGGGAGCGGTGAGCAATTGGCCGAGCACCACCTCGAACAGGTCACCGCGCGCGAAGGCGGCGCGGGCGCGTCCCACCACCGCCGCGTATTCACCCGGCGCGTGATCGCTCGCCGGGGGCAGCGCGTCAGTGGGCTTGGTCACGTAGGGCGAGGGCACGGTCGCGCGCGGCAGGCCGGCGGTGCGCGCCTCGCCCACCGTGAACTCGTAGCGATGCACCATTGCCGCCTGGCGCATGTGGTCAACGACAAGGATCTCGTCAGGCAGGTACAGCACCAGATCCCGCTGATCCGCCGCGCGCGGCAGGCGCAGCGCCATCGGCTCGAATTGGAACACGAGGTCGTAACCGAACGCTCCATAGAGGCCGAGGTGATGATCCTCGCCGGAGGCGAACAGCGCCGCCACTGCCCTCAGCAAGGAAAACAGACCCGCCTGGCGGCTGCGCGCCTCCTCCGCGAAGCGCCCGGTGGCCTCACGCACGGCCCCGGCGAGGCGAGTCGGCGTCGCCTCAAGCCCCTCGACGGCGGGCAGGGTCCGCAGCACCGGCGCAATTGCCGCCAGCAGCACCTCGCCGCGCGCGTTCAGGGCCGCGAAGGCGAAGTCCCGCGCCTTGGCGGTGAAGGCGAGCGGCGGGTCGGCGAAGCCGATATCCCAACGGGTGTAGCGGCCGGGGAACTCGAAGCTGGAGGAGAGCAGCACGCCGGGCTGGCGGTCGATCCGCGCGGCGAGCGCGGCGGCGTCGCCGGGATAGGCGATCTCCTCGGAAGACCGCTCGACCGTCGCGCCGCCGCGCGTGCGGTAGTGGTGGCTGACTGTGGTGGTGAGGCCCATTATCGTGGTGCTCCGGCTGGAGGCTCGCCTCGGGCCGGGATCGCGTTCGCCAGATGCACGAAGGCCGCCCGGAACCCCAGGGCGGCCTGTGAAAAGGATGGCTGGCCGCCCGTCGCTAGACGGGACGCCACCAACGGCGGGATTGGGCGATCGCTCGCATGAGGGGACACCTAGCAGAGCGCACGCGCGGGCACAATGCGGGCCTAACGGATCACGCTCCGTCGCTTTCCGGAGCGGATGGCCGGATCACCGCTCGTGGCGTGCCGGCCCTGGCGCTGCCCCGACCTGGGTGACTGGCCGGCCGGGGAAGCGAGGGACGCGCAGGCGCTCGGCGAACTCCGGATAAAGAGGGCCAAGCTTGATGATGAAGTCCGCCGCCATCAGCACGGCGCCTAATGCAAATACCACGTCTCCTGGGAAGCGCATCCACTGCCAGACGATTGTGTTCTGGTAGAACGCGCCGCTGCGGGCGTAGGCCAAGCCATGCTCATAGACCGCCTCCAACTGCGGCCAGCCGATCGGGAAGAAGTTCAGCGCGACCCAGAGCACCAGGCCGGCGTTGTAGAGCCAGAACGCGGCCAGTCCGAGCGTGTCCCTGAACGGAGCGCGACCCGCCGAGGCGTAGCGAAGGCAGAAATAGATCAGGCCGATCGCCAGCAGGCCGAAGGCGCCAAACAGCGCCGTGTGCGCATGGTTGAGCGTGAGGAAAGTGCCGTGCTCGTAGTAGTTGACGAGCGGGGCGTTCAGCGTGCCGCCGCCGAACACGCCGGCGCCGACAAAGTTCCAGAACGCGGCGCCGATGACATAGATGTAAGCCAGGCTGTAATTGAACTCCCGGTGTGCCTTGATCAGCCGGTACTGCTCGATCGCCTCCAAGATCAGCAGCACCAGCGGCAGCACCTCGATGAAGGAAAACATGCTGCCCATCGGCACCCACATGCTGGGTCCGCCGGCCCAGTAGAGATGATGGCCCGTCCCGAGAACGCCACCGAGGAAGATCAGGATTAGCTCGAAATAAACGGCGCGCTCGGCGAGCTTGCGCGACACTAGGCCCACCGCCATCAGCAAATAGGCGCTCATCGCGGCGGCGAAGAACTCGAACGACTGCTCCACCCAAAGATGCACCACCCACCAGCGCCAGAAGTCGGTGATGGTGAAGGACTTCTCCACGCCAGTGAGCGGGATCATGCCGAACACATAGAGGACGGCGATGTTGACAGTGGAGGCCCAGATCAGGTGCTCCAGCCGAATCCGTCCGGTCCAGAACTGGCGGGTGGCCTGCCACACGACCGCGCGGCCGGGCCACAGGGCGCGAAACACGAGCGCGCTCCAGAACGCCAGCCCGATGAAGAAGCCGATCTGCCAGAACCGGCCAAGCTGGATGTAGGAAAGGCCCTGATTGCCGAACCAGAACCAGCCCCGGTCAATGTACCCCATGATGCCCAGGTAATCGCCGAGGAGCGCGCCGGCGACGACCGCCAGCGTCACCCAAAACAGCAAATCGACCAGGAGCCCTTGACCGCGAGCCTCGCGCCCGCTGGCGATGGCGGGAGCGAGAAACAGCGCGGCCCCGATCCACGCCAGGCCGATCCAGACGATCGGTGCCTGGATGTGAACGTCACGGAGGAAATTGAACGGCAGCACGGCGTTGACGTCGTAGCCGTAGAAGCTGGTGCGATCGTAATAGGAGTGCGCCATGACCGACCCGACCAGGATCTGGACGAGGAGCAGGGCGGCAACGACGAGGAAGTACTTGCCAATCTTCCGTTGGCTCGGCGTCAGCGGGTGGAACTCGGCGAGCACCGGGTCCATCGGCGCGTCGTCGGAGCGGCTCAGGAACACTTCGTAGATGAACAGCACCGCGCCGAAGCAGAAGAAGGTGAAACAGAAGCTGATCCAGGTCCACATGTAGGTGTTGGTGGTCGGTGTGTTGCCGACTATCGGTTCATACGGCCAGTTCTCGGTCCAGGACCACTCCAGGCCGGGCCGGCGAGCAACGGTGGTGAGCGCCGAGTAGACGATGAAATCCGCCGTATCGAGCGCCGCGTCGGCAGTCAGGCTGTAGGCCGGAGTCCAGCCCTCGCCGGGGTTGACGCGGCTGAGCGCGGTCGCCGTCTCACTCCGGACAGTGTTGATGGCCGAGGCCAGCGCGTCGGGGATCACCACCTGCGACCGTGTCAGATCGACGCCCTGCAACTCGGCCCGCATCGCCGCCGCCGCCGCGGCCTGCTGCTCCGCCGTCAATGCGGAGAATGGCCTCCCATACCGCGCTCTGGCGACGTTGTCCTGCGTCGCGGCCGCCAAGCGGACCAGGGTCGAAGCGGTATAGTCCTCGCCGTAATAGGATCCCATCCCGTACAGGCTGCCGTAGTCCATCAGATCGGCTTTCTGGAAGCCAGCTTTCCCCGCGATGATGTCGTGACCGGTCATGAGCACGGCGCCTTCGGACGTGACGAGGCGGCCGGGCTGCGGGGGTGCCGTTTTATACGTAACGGCCGTTGCCCATCCGAGCACCGCGAAAGTCAGGAAGGCGACCGCCAGCAAGGTCCATTTCAGAACATTGCTGACCGGATCCTCCGTTGACGGATGGTGGACGTCCGCGCTCATGGACATGGTGACGTCTCCTTCGGCAGCCCGCCGTTGCCCAGCGGCGATATGATTCCTAGGTTGTGGCTGACGCGGCTGAGGACGCGCCGTATCTACGCGGTCCCCTCACGCGATATGTCGCTCCAGCCGCAGTGGAAGGCGGTCCACCAGCATTCAGAGGCCATCGCCGGGCGCCGGCGGACCGCAGGCCCGCTTGACCCGAACCTCGCTCATGCGCTGGGCGTCTTCTGCCCCGCTTGCTCCTCTTCGAAGGTGGCGATCGCCAACGCGGCGTGCGCGTAGGCTCCGCCTGCCCGCATCTCCGCGGCCACCCAGATGGCCTCCATCAGCTCCTCCCGCGTCGCGCCGGATCGGAGCGCCGCCTTGGTGTGCCCCTTGATGCAGTAGGGGCACTGGGTCACGTGCGCCACGGCGACGGCGATGATCTGCTTCATCTTCGCGGAGAGCGCGCCCTCGGCGAACACCGTCCGGCTGAAGGCGTCGAAAGCGGCCTGCGTCTCGGGCGCGAGCTCGCGCCGCTTCTGCGCGGTCTCGCGGGTTGCCGGTGGATACATCGTGTCTGCCATAACTCTCTCCCTTGATCCGCTTCAGGTCACGCGCCCGGCTCGGGCGAGAACAAGGCCTCCTTGCCCGGCTGGTCCTTCCAATCGTCGGCGTCCGGCGGCGGCTCGCTCTTGCGGGTGATGTTGGGCCAACGCGCCGCGTAGACGCGGTTGCGCTCGGCCCAGGCGCTCGCGCGGTCGTCGCTGTCTGGCACGATCGCCTCCGCCGGGCACTCGGGCTCGCACACACCGCAGTCGATGCACTCGTCGGGGTGAATGACCAGCATGTTCTCGCCCGCGTAGAAGCAGTCCACCGGGCAGACCTCCACGCAATCCATGTACTTGCACTTGATGCAGTTCTCGGTGACGACGTAGGTCATGCAAGGAGCGTCCTCGCTGACGCGGCGCCGGGCGCCTGCGCGCCGGCGGCACGCGCGGGCAGACGCTCGAACAGGCCCATTCGGAGGCTTCGCGCGATGCGCTCCGCGCGCCCGCGGAAGGCATCGGCTGCGCCCGGCTCGAACACTTCGGCGCAGGTCTCGCCGAAGAGCGCGAGCCAGCGGTCGAACATCGCGGGCTCCAGGTCCGGTAACTGCCGATGGACCGAGAACGGGTCGCCCTGGTAGCGGCCGGTGCGCAGCATCACCGAGGACCAGAAATCCGCCAGCCGCGCGAGGTGCCGCGCCCAGTCAGCGTCCGCCGTGCCGATGACGCGGGCGAACACGGGGCCGAGCAGTGGGTCGCGGCGGACCCGGCCGTAGAACAGGTCCATCAACCGCCGGATCTCCTCCTCCGACGCCACATGGACCGGGGCGGCTACCACAGCGTCACCACGGCCAGCACGACAACCAGGTTCCAGACCAGCATGTTGACCAGAGAGCGGATCATGGTGCGGTCATCCTCTTCGCGCGCACCGAGCGCGTCACTCACCAGATTGCCGGGCAGCAGGAACACGCGGAGCAGCGCCTTGCCGATCATAGCTAACCTCCGGCGCCGGTGCGCCTGAACATCTACGGTACATGTAGCTTAAGCCCATGCTGGCAAAAAGCAACACCGTCCATATATGTTTTTTGTGGCAAGCAAGCCTTCCCGGAACGGAACCGCCGTGCGCCTGACCGTCTACACCGATTACTCGTTGCGTATGCTGATGTATCTCGCCGTCAAGGGCGACGGCCTCCCCACCATTGCCGAGGTCGCCGATGCCTACGGCATCTCCAAGGCGCACCTGACGAAGGTCGCCCACCAGCTTGGGCTGCTCGGATACGTGGAAACCGTGCGCGGCAAGGGCGGAGGTCTGCGCCTGGCACGCGCGGCGGAACGGATCAGCCTAGGTGAGGTCGTGCGGCGCACCGAGCCAGACCTGGCGCTGGCGCCCTGCTTCGAGCCGGTGCATGTGCCCTGCCCGATCGTGCCGGCCTGCGGCCTGCGCGGCGCGCTCTACGAAGCCCGCCAGGCGTTCCTGGTTGTGCTCGATCGCTATAGCCTGGCCGACCTCGTACGGCGGCGGGCGGAGCTGGACGCGCTGCTGCACGTCACGTAGGGCCGGGTGCCTCATGTCAGGCCAGTTTAAAGATACATCCAATATATAGCAATGTGACGGGAGCGGCGATAAGGCACATCGAGCATACATCTCCAGCACGCCCATTGAGGCGCGAGAGCAGGAGCGGACCGCCCTTACTCGCCATGTGGCGGGACCAGACCTGGAGCTGTCCCGGTCAAGGCGACGCCGCGCGTGTCAAGGCCGGCCGCGAGCCGCCATCCCGTCCGCCGATACCAGGGCCGATCCGGACGTGATAGATGCAGCGCATGGGAACGGCAGATCGTACGGGGGGGACGGACAGGCTCATCGCCACCTACCTCGTCCGCGCGCAGCCCGCCGCTATCGTCGCGCGCGCCCAGGCGATCGCCGTTGAGCAGAGCGTGGAGATGCCGCTCGAAGCGATCGACGATCGCGACATCCTGGACCGGATCGTGGGCCGGGTGGAGGACATCGCCGATCGCGGCGGCGGCCTCTTCGCCGTGCGGATCGGCCTCGCGGCCGCCACGGTCGGGACGGACGCCGGCCAGCTCCTCAACATGGCCTTCGGCAACACTTCCCTGCACGAAGACGTGGTTCTCGCCGATTTGGAACTGCCTGCGGATTCGGCGGCCCGGTTCGGCGGCCCGCGCCATGGCCTCGCCGGGTTGCGCGCGCGGGTGGGCGCCGGCCGCCGGGCGCTGACCTGCTCGGCGATTAAGCCGCAAGGATTGGCTCCGGCGCGTTTGGCCGACATCGCCCGCCGGTTCGCGCTGGGCGGGATTGATTACGTGAAGGACGACCACGGGCTGGCCGACCAGGACGACGCGCCCTTTGCGGCGCGCATCGCCGCCTGTGCCGAAGCGGTGCGCCGCGCCGCCGCGCGGACCGGGCATCCGACCCGCTACGTCCCGAGCCTGTCCGGCAGCCTCGACGACCTTCGCCGGCAAGCGCGCCAGGCGCGCGAGGCGGGGGTGGACACGGTCATGCTCGCGCCGATGCTGGCCGGGTGGTCGAACGTGCAGGCGCTCGGCCGGGAGTTTCCCGATCTCGCCGTCCTCGCCCATCCCACGATGGGCGGTGCCGCCCGGATCGCGCCGGAGCTGCTGCTCGGCCGGCTTTTCCCGCTGATCGGGGCCGACGCGGTGATCTTCCCCAATTACGGCGGGCGCTTCGGCTACAGCAAGGCGGCCTGCCTGCGCTTGGCCGAGACCGCGCGCCGCCCCAAGCACGGCCATCGCGCGTGCCTGCCTGTCCCCGCCGGGGGAATGAGCCTCGACCGCGTGCCGGAGATGCTTGATTTCTACGGCCCGGATGTAATGTTGCTGATCGGCGGGAGCCTGCTCGCCGCGGGCGAGCATCTGACCGCCGAGACCGCCCGCTTCGCCCGGGATGTCGCCGCCCATCGTTACAGCGAGAGATGACCGCCCCGATGCAAGACTCCGACCGCGCCGAGCTGCGCCGCTACCAGGACGAGTTTCGCTGGGAAGGCGTCGAGCCGCGCCCCTACAAGCAGGACGACGCGGCGCCCTTCAAGGCGATCTCCCGACAGGAATTGTTCGCGCACTCCGCGCTCGGCTGCCAGCTCCGCTATTTCGAGATGGCGGCGGGCGGCTATTCGACGCTGGAACGGCATGAACATGTCCACGCCGTGATGATTTTGCGCGGGCGCGGCCAGTGCCTGCTCGCCGACCAGGTCCGCGACGTGAGGCCGTTCGACCTCATCACGGTTCCGGCCTGGACCTGGCACCAGTTCCGCGCCAACGCGGGAGAGCCGCTTGGCTTCCTCTGCATGGTCAATGCCGAGCGCGACCGACCCCAACTGCCTGACGCG
>DATFDN010000454.1:0-2986 GCA_035252035.1 Acetobacteraceae bacterium
CAGCCTCGCGCACCCGCACCACGCGCCGCCCGCCGGTCAGCGACAGGCTGGCGGCCTCCACTTCGAGCCTGTCCACCTCATCGCGGGCCAGCTCCGCCACGCGGAACGGGTCATCCAACCCTCCGGCGACCGCGCGGGTCAGCGCCTCGGCGCGCTCCCGGATCATGCCCACGTCCTCGCCGTACAGCAGCACGACGCGGATGTTGCCGGGATCGCGCAGGAAGGCCGGGATGCGGCGGGAGTCCAGCTTCATGCGGGGCTGAAGTAGCTCCTCTCCCCCCGGAACGGGGGGAGAGGTTGGGTGAGGGGGGCACGCCGGTTCGCAATAGCATGACGGGCGCGAGCCCCCCCACCCCGACCCTCTCCCCCGCCAAGGGCGGGGGACAGGGGGAGGACAGTCGCGGTCATGTTGCTATCCGCTCCGCGTCCCCGCCCGCGCGCGGAAGAACGTGGCGAGGCGAAGTGTGATCTGGTCCGCGATCTGATCCGACAGCCGCGCCGTGGCCTGCTCGGCCTCAAGATCGCCGGCAAAGTACTGCGTGTTGAATATGTTGATGCTCTCCATCGCCCGTGCCGATCCGTCGGTGACGTGCGTGTGGCCGGGATCGCGGGCATTCAGCGTCCAGTTCGCGCGGGCGATCAGGCGCGTGGCGGTGTTGGAATTGTCGGGCAGGATCGCGATGCCTTCGCCAGCGATCCAATAGAACACGCCCAGATCGTATTGGGGGGTGGCCTCCCCGCTCGCCCCATAGAAGCGTTGTTGCAGCCCCTGCCGCAGCAACTGGCCCGGCCGGTCCGGGATCAGCACTACGTTGATCGCCGCCAGTTCGCGCGCGGCGGGGCCAGGATTGCCAGAGGCGGTGCGCCGATAGACCGGCTGGAACCCGCAGCCCGCCAGCGGCACGAGGCCGGCCATGCCCAGCAGGCCGCGCCGGGACAGGGGCCTCATGGGGCGACGACGAAGTTCACGATGCGACCGGGCACGTGGATGCGCTTGACCACCCGCTTTCCGGCCAGCGCGCGCGCCACGTTCGGCTCCGTTTCGGCGGCCGCGATCACCGCCTCGGCGGGCGCATCGGGCGCGACGGCGACGGTGCCGCGCAGCTTGCCCATGACCTGCACGGCAATCGTCACCTGGTCCGCCGCAAGCAGGCTCGGCTCGGCCTCCGGCCAGGGCAGTTCCGCGACCAGCCGAGCACCGTGGGGATGCAAGCGCGCGAAGATCTCCTCGGAGAGATGCGGCATCATCGGTGCCGCGAGCCGGGCCATCATCTCCACCGCCTCGCGCCGCGCCCATCCCAGGCCGGGGACATCGCCCGCGCGTTCCGCCTCGCCGATGGCATTCGCAAGTTCATAGAGTCGCGCAACCGCGACATTCAGGGCGAAGCCTTCCAACGCCTCGGTCACGGCGGCGATCGTTCTGTGTGTCGCCCGGCGCAGCGTGCGCGCGGCCTCGCCGAACGCCTCCGGCATGGCCCCCTCCGCCACCTCGGCCACCGCCGCCGCCAGCCGGAACACGCGCTGGGTGAAGCGGAAGGCGCCCGCGACCCCGGCCTCGGTCCACTCCATGTCGCGATCGGGCGGGTTGTCGGACAGGATGAACCAGCGGGCGGTGTCGGCGCCGTAGCGGTCGATGATGGCGCCGGGATCGACAGTGTTGCGCTTCGACTTACTCATAGCCTGCACACGGCCGATGATGACCGGCTCGCCAGTCGCCTTCTCTACCGCGGTTCCGTCGGGATTCTTCGTGACCTCGTCCGGATAGAGCCACCTCCCGTTCGGTCCCTCACTCGTGCGGTAGCTTTCGTGCGTCACCATCCCTTGGGTGAACAGGCCGGTGAACGGCTCCTCCACCCCGACATATCCGGCGTCTTTCATTGCTCGGGTGAAAAAGCGGGAATAGAGGAGATGCAGGATCGCGTGCTCGACGCCGCCGATATACTGATCGATGGGCATCCAATGATCGACGGCGGCGCGGTCAACGGGCCGGTCCGATGTCGGGCTGCAAAAGCGGGCAAAATACCAGGAACTGTCCACGAACACGTCAAATGTGTCCGTCTCGCGGATCGCCGGACCCCCGCATTCGGGGCAGGTGACGTGCTTCCAGGTCGGGTGGTGGTCGAGCGGGTTGCCAGGGCGGTTGAAATCGACATCCTCCGGCAGCGTCACCGGAAGCTGATCCTCCGGCACCGGAACCACGCCGCACGAGTCGCAATGGATGATGGGAATGGGGCAGCCCCAATAACGCTGGCGGCTCACGCCCCAGTCGCGCAGCCGCCAGTTCACCTCGCCTTGGCCAAGCCCCCGACGCTCCAGCTCGGCAATGGCGGCGCGCTTGGCGGCCTCCACATCCAGCCCGTCCATGAAGCCTGAGTGATAAACCGTGCCTGGCCCGACATACGCCTCGTCGCCAACATCAAACGATGCCGGATCGGCACCGGGAGGCAGAACCACAGGCGTGACCGGCAGGCCGTATTTGCGGGCAAACTCAATGTCGCGCTGATCGTGCGCGGGGCAGCCGAAGATCGCACCCGTGCCATATTCCATCAGCACGAAATTGGCGATCCAAACCGGGAACCTGACACCCTCCAGGAACGGATGCCGCACCCGCAAGCCCGTGTCGTAGCCCTGCTTCTCGGCAGTCTCGATCACCGCCTCGCTGGTGCCCATGCGGCGGCACTCCGCGATGAACTCGGCCGCCTTGGGATCGCGCGCGGCGACGGCGGCGGACAGCGGATGCTCGGGCGCAAGCGCGAGGAAGGACATGCCGAACAGCGTGTCGGGCCGGGTAGTGTAGACCTCGACCTCGGCAATCCCGTCCTGCGGGCGGTCGATCGGAAAGCGTACGCGCGCCCCCTCGCTCCGGCCGATCCAGCGGGCTTGCATGAGGCGCACCCGCTCCGGCCAGCGGTCCAGGTGGTCCAGCGCCTCAAGCAGATCTGGCGCGTAGCGGGTGATGCGCAGGAACCACTGGCTGAGCTGCTTT
>DATFDN010000455.1:0-13649 GCA_035252035.1 Acetobacteraceae bacterium
GGGTCATGCCGGACAGCCGCATCCCGCCCGCCCGGATCGCCTCAACATGCGCGGGCCAGGGGTCGATGAGGGTCACGTCATGTCCACACGCCGCCAGTCCCGCCCCGACATAGCCGCCGACGGCACCGGCGCCGACGACCGCGATCCGATGGGTCATGCCGCTTCCTTGGTTGGTGCGCCGAGTGTGCGGCAGGACCGGAGGGCCGGCAAATCTATGGACCCGCCAGTGTCTATAGATCGGCTCTCGGAACCAGCCCACGGCGGCGAATCAAAGGGCGATCTCAGCTATCAGGCGGTCGGCCGTGGTGCGCACCGCGCCGGTGCTGCGGTCGATCAACCCGGCGTCCTCAAGTGCCCGCACGTCGGCCTGGACTCGCCGCAGATGGCGCCCCAAGCTGCGCGCCAGGGCAGAAACGGACGGCTCTGGGTGGGCGTGCAGGTGGCGGAGAAGTCGATACCGCTCGCCGGTCAGAACCCTCGCCAGCCCATCCCAGCTCTCGAAGGCGAGCACGCGCTCGGGCTGCACGTCCTCGCCGCGCTCGGCCCGCTCCCATGCGGAGCGGAACGCGGCCAGGTCGTCCGCCAGGCTGCCGCCAACGACCAATTTCACCTCATCGGTCATCGTTGCCCTTCCCAGCCCGCAGGGCCGCAACGTCAGCCTCGAAATCAGCGATCAACTTGTCCAGGGACTCGAACACGTATGGTTCCTCCACGCTGTCCCGGTGCCGGTGGTCCCCCTTGCCGCGCTCATTGTCGTAGGCGACGGCCCGCCGCCCCGGATAGCCGTAGAACAGGGAGTATTTGAAGCGGTGCGCCGAACCGGGAACCGGCTTGGGCACCAGCCACAGCTTGACCTCGGAAATCGCACCGTCGTCGTAGTGGCGCTTCCGGTGGATAAGGAGGCGGGCCTTCACGCAGTCTCGCCGACTATGAAATAGATTGTCACACAGGCTATGCTGTCAAGCAGCACATGACAGAAATTGTCGTATTAGCTGCTGGCCTTTGTTCGATCCGCCGGGCGCAACCGAGATCTGCTGACGCCCTCCGTCCCGACGCTCCGGCTGGCTGGGGCGGGAGGATTCGAACCTCCGGATGGCGGAACCAAAATCCGCTGCCTTACCGCTTGGCTACGCCCCATCGCGGCCCGCCTCATAAGTCCGCCTGGCGGGCGCGGCAAGGGCGATGTGGCGCCGGAACCGGAGTTGCGGTAAGGCGCTTCGGATTAGAATAGCCGTGCGAGGGTTGTGGCGCATGGGACAAAGCTTGCCATCCGGCCGGCCCGGCCCCCGGTCCGCATTGGACGTTGACTCCGTCCAGGCCGCGTACCGGCGCTGGTCGCGCGTCTACGACACCACGTTCGGCGGAGTCTCCGGCTTTGGCCGGCGCCGGGCCGTGCAGGCAGCGAACGCCCTTCCCGGCTCCCGCGTCCTGGAGGTGGGAGTCGGCACCGGCCTGGCCCTGCCGGACTACGCCCCGGACAAGCGTATCACCGGGATCGATCTCTCCGAGGAGATGCTCGCCTTGGCGCGCAAGCGCGTGCAGGAGCGCGGCCTCTCCAATGTCGAGGCGCTCCACCGGATGAACGCGGAGGCCACCGAGTTCGAGACCGCGCGCTTCGATATCGCCGTCGCGATGTTCGTCGCCTCCGTGGTGCCAAACCCGCGCCGGCTCCTGGCCGAGATGCGCCGTCTGGTGCGCCCCGGCGGGCATCTGTTGTTCGTGAACCATTTCCGCGCCGAACGGGGTCCGCGCTGGTGGGCCGAACGGGCGATGGCACCAGCGTCCCGGAAACTCGGCTGGCATCCGGATTTCGCCGTCGAGGACTTGCTGGGGCCGGACGACCGCGCGCGCGCGTCCCTCTCGCCCGTCCCGCCCGCCGGCCTGTTCACGCTGGTGCATCTGGCGAACTGAACCGCCCGCGCCGTTCCGCGGCCGCGCTTGATCTTGCGCACCCTCTCGGCTACCCGAAAGGCCGAGCCGGGCCTCTCCCGGCCCGTCGAGCACGGGATCAACAATGACACGGCCTACGCAGATGCCACGGCGGCTCGGGGCGGCCGCACTCATCGGCTACGCATTCTCCGCTCTCTTGTGCGGCTCGGCCCTCGCGCAAGCGCCACGCCCCTGGGCGGTGGGGTTGCAGCCCCCCTTCAGCCCGGTCCAACGCGACATCATCGACCTGAACCATCTGGTTCTCATTATCATTTCGGTGATTACCGCTTTTGTCGGCGCGCTGCTGGCCTGGGTCATTTGGCGCTACAACGCGCGCCGCAACCCGGTCCCGTCGCCGCTCAGCCACAACACGCCAATCGAGATCGCCTGGACCGTGGTGCCCATCCTGATTCTGGTCCTGATCGCGATCCCCTCCTTCCGGCTGGTCTTCTACGAGGACCGGACCGACCATCCGGACTTGACCATCAAGGTGACGGGGCATCAGTGGTATTGGGAGTACACCTATCCCGACCAGAAGAACCTGGACTTCTCCAGCTACATCATCCCCGACGATAAGCTCAAGCCGGGCCAGCTCCGGCTGTTGGCGGTCGATAACGAGCTGGTCCTGCCGGTTGGCAAGAACATCCGGCTGCTGCAAACCAGCGGCGACGTGATCCACAGCTTCTTCATCCCCTCGCTCGGCGTGCAACGCTACGCGATCCCCGGACGCACCATCGAGACCTGGGTGCGCATCGACCAGCCCGGCGTCTACTATGGCGAGTGCAACCAGATCTGCGGGACCAACCACAGCCGGATGCCGATTGCCGTGCGCGCCGTGAGCCCGGACGAGTTCCAGGCCTGGGTCGCGCAGGCCCAGAAGCAGTTCGCGGAGGCCACGCCGGCGTCGCCCCCAGCGGGCGACATCCAGCTTGCGAGTGCCACAGAGGCGCGGCGCTGAGCGGTCTCGGCGCCCAGAGGAGACCACCATGTCGGCGACGACACACGATCACAGCCACGATCACCACGACCACAAGCCGGGCTTCTTCGTCCGCTGGTTGTGCAGCACCAACCACAAGGATATCGGGACGCTTTACCTGATCTTCGCCCTGGTCGGCGCCACCATCGGCGCGATCCTCTCGGAGATCATGCGCGCTCAGCTCATGTTCCCGAACAACCACGTGGTCAGCACCGGCCAGGAGTGGAACACGATCGTCACCGCCCATGGGCTGATCATGATCTTCTTTTCGGTGATGCCAGCCACTTTCGGGGGATTCGGCAACTATTTCATCCCCCTGATGATCGGCGCGCCGGACATGGCCTTCCCCCGACTCAACAACATCAGCTTTTGGCTCTTGCCGCCCGCGCTCTGCTTGATCATCGTGGGCCTGCTGCTGGGCGAGTCCGGCACGGGCTGGACGCTCTACCCGCCGCTCTCGCTGAGTACGTACGAGACCGGGCCGGGAATGGACTTCACGCTGTTCGCGCTGCACTTGGCGGGGATTAGCTCATTGCTCGGCGCGATCAACTTCATTACGACCATCTTCAACATGCGCGCGCCCGGGATGACGCTGCACAAGATGCCGCTGTTCATCTGGGGGCAACTTGTCACGGCCTTCCTGCTGCTGTTGGCGATCCCGGTGCTGGCCGGCGCCATCACCATGGTGATTTGCGACCGCAATTTCGGCACCGCCTTTTTCGATCCAGCCGGCGGCGGCGACCCGGTCCTGTATCAGCACCTCTTCTGGTTCTTCGGCCATCCAGAGGTCTACATCATGATCCTGCCTGCGTTCGGGATCGTCAGCCACGTGATCTCGACGTTCAGCAACAAGGCCATCTTCGGCTACCTCGGCATGGCCTACGCCATGGTGGCGATCGGCGTTATCGGCTTCGTGGTGTGGGCGCACCACATGTTCGTCTCCGGCATGGACGTCGACACCCGCGCCTACTTCATGGCCGCCACCATGGTTATCGCCGTGCCCACGGGCATCAAGATTTTCTCGTGGATCGCGACCATGTGGGGCGGATCGATCGAGTTCACGACGCCGATGCTGTGGGCGCTCGGGTTCATCTTCGTGTTCACTATCGGCGGCGTCACCGGCGTGGTGGTGGCGAATGCCAGCATCGACCAGATCGTGCATAACACGTACTACGTGATCGCCCACTTCCACTATGTGCTGTCCCTGGGCGCGGTGTTCGGCATCTTCGCTGGCTTCTACTTCTGGATCGGCAAGATGTCGGGCCGGCAGTATCCGGAGTTCTGGGGCAAGGTGCATTTCTGGCTGACCTTCATCGGCGTGAACCTAACCTTCTTCCCGCAGCACTTCCTCGGCGCTGACGGGATGCCACGGCGCTATCCCGATTATCCGGATGCCTTCGCGGGCTGGAACTTGGTTTCCTCCATCGGGGCATATATCGGCGGGATCGCGTTCCTGGTGTTCTTCTACGTCCTGTACCGCACCTTCACCTCGCGCGTTCCGGTCCCGGCGAACTACTGGGGTGAGAGCGCGACGACGCTGGAGTGGACCCTGCCCTCCCCGCCGCCGTTCCACACCTACGAGACCCTGCCGCGCATACCGTGAGCGCGCTCGTGGGAGAGTCCGCCGATTTCGGCCGCCACGGCGAGGGGACTCCGTCCCCCTTGCCGCTTGGCGAGATCGGGACAGAGGTGAAGGACTGGATCGCCCTGCTGAAGCCCCGCGTCATGACGCTGGTGGTGTTCACCGGATTGATCGGTATGCTGATTGCGCCGGGGCATCTCAACCCTGTGCTGGGCTTCACGGCGGTGCTGTGCATCGCCGTCGCCGCGGGCGCCTGCGGCGCCATCAACATGTGGTACGATCGGGACATCGACGCGATCATGCGCCGGACCCGCAAGCGCCCGATCCCCGATGGCCGCATCCCGCCCGCGGCAGCCCTGGGCTACGGAATCGTCCTGGGAGGGGGCGCGGTGCTTGTCATGTTCCTCGCCACCAATGGAGTGGCGGCCGGCGTTCTGACGCTGTCGATCCTGTTCTATGTTTTCGTCTACACGGCGTGGTTGAAGCGCCGTACGCCGCAGAACATCGTCATTGGAGGTGCGGCGGGTGCTTTCCCGGTCGTAATCGGCTGGGCCGCCGTGACCGGCTCGGTGGATTTTGTGCCGCTGACCCTGTTTGGTATCGTCTTTTTTTGGACGCCGCCACATTTTTGGTCGTTGGCGCTCTGGGCACATGACGATTACCGGAGGGCGGGAATCCCGATGCTGCCGGTGGCCGCCGGAGCCTGTTCCACACGGCGGCATATCCTCGTTTACACCATGTTGCTCGTACTCGTCTCTCTGGCCCCCTGGGAGATCGGCTTCTCCGGACGGCTCTATTTGCTAGTGGCAATCGCGCTCGGCATTGGTTTTCTCATACATGCGGCACGCATTCTCTATGATCGGCAAGACGCGCAGGGGACGAGCTTGAGTGGCGATGCGCCCGCGAAGGCCGGGTTCAAATTCTCAATTCTCTACTTGTTCCTCTTGTTTGCCGCTCTCGCGATCGATCGCCTCTGGACATAGACTATGGAGCTGGGAGAGCAGGAGCGGGATCGCCGGCGCCGCGCCCGGAACTGGGCTATGCTGATCGCCTTGATCGGGCTTGCGGCATTATTTTTCGCGATCACGCTGGTCAAGCTTCGGCACCTTTGAAGCCAATGCAGTTGGTCCGGCTCTCCTCTGCGTATCTCCTAATTCACTCTTTGCGAGTAGCGTGACATCACCGGCGATCGCCTATCGAAGCAGGCGTGGCGCCTCCGTCGCGAGGACGGGCGTTAAGCCCGCCGCGTTGGGCGCGACGCCAGGCCGCACATCACCCTAGGCGCAGCGCAGCTTCGCCAAAATGCCCTCGAGCTGGTCGGGGTTGGCGTAAGCGATCCGGACCACGCCCCGCTCGTACGAGCCCCCGATTTCAATTCTCAAACCGAGGAGCCCTGACAACTCCCTTTGGATGGCGAGCATGTCCGGGTCGCGCGGCCGCGGGAGAGGAGCGGGCTTCCGCTGCTCGGCCGCCAATGCCTCCGTCGCGCGGACCGACAATCCGTTGGCGATGACAGTCCCGAGCGCTTGTTCCGGCGCTGGATGAGACAGCAAAGCCCGCGCATGGCCAGCGGTGACGGTGCCCGCTCGCAAAGCCGATTTGATGCTCCCGGGCAGGTTCAGAAGGCGAAGCATGTTGCTGATATGCGCCCGCGATTTGCCCACCGCCGTGGCAAGCTGCTCCTGGGTGAGCCCGAATTCCTCGATCAGGCGGTGATATCCCTCGGCCTCCTCGAGCGCGCTGAGATCTTGACGCTGCAAATTCTCGACCAGGGCGACAGCCAACGCGTCGAGATCAGCAAAGTCGCGCACCAGAACCGGAGCTTCGTGCAGTCCCGCCATCGCGGCGGCGCGCCACCGGCGTTCGCCGGCGATGATTTGAAACCGGCCTGGCTGTTTTGGATGGGCGCGCGCCAGCAACGGTTGCAAGATGCCTCGAGAACGAATCGAGTCGGCGAGCTCCCCCAGTGCCGCCTCGTCCATCGCGCCACGCGGCTGGAACGGACCCGGCTCCAGCAAATCCAGCGGCAGTGCCCGGACGCCCTCGCCCGCGTTGCGCACCGCTTGTGAGGTTTCTCCAAGGAGCGCGGCTAGGCCCCGCCCAAGGCGAGGACTGGGCTCGCGCGCCGTCATGCCATGGTCTCACGAGCGGCTCGCTGGGCCGAACCCGCGGCCCGCTCCCGCCGTAGCACCTCTCCCGCAAGCCGCACATAGGCTTGCGAGCCAGGAGAGCGAAAATCGTAGAGCAGGACGGGTTTGCCGTGGCTTGGCGCTTCAGTGATGCGGACGTTGCGGGGAATCACCGCCTCGTACACGGCCTCCCCAAAATAGCCGCGTGCGTCCTCGGCAATCAGGGTCGAAAGCGTATTGCGCCGGTCGAACATCGTCAGCACGATGCCCTGAAGCCGGAGTTTCGGGTTTAGCGCCTGCCGGACGACATCAATGGTGCGCATCAGGCCGCTAATCCCCTCGAGTGCGTAATACTCGCATTGCAATGGCACCAGGACGGCGTCCGCGGCAACAAGCGCGTTCAGCGTGAGCATTCCCAGACTTGGTGGACAGTCAATCAATATGAAGCCAAACGGCGTCTCCACGCTGCGCAGGGGGGCCAAAGCCTCTGCCAGTCTGTATTCGCGGCGGTCGAGAGTGACCAACTCCACCTCCGCGCCTGCGAGGTCGGGCTCGGCCGCCATGATCGAGAGATTGGGGATGCCCGTCGGACGTACCGCATCACCGGGAGGGGCGTGCAATACGAGCACGCAGTAACTGCCGATCGTCCGCTCCTCGGGCGAGATCCCAAGGCCGGTCGAGGCATTTCCCTGGGGATCAAGGTCGATGACCAGAACAGATTCGCCAGACGCCGCCAGGGCCGTGGCCAGGTTGACGGCTGTGGTCGTCTTCCCGACACCGCCCTTCTGGTTAGCGATCGCGATGATTCGTGGTTTGCCCGGCTCGGGCGGGAGGTGAGACACGGCGAAGCTCGCTTATCTTGTAGATAACGGCACCCGGCGCGGTGCGGCTTGGACTCTGCTCAACCGCCATGTGCCATTCGCGGCACGCGTCGGTCAATTCTCCCGGGTTGGCTGCTCCCTTCAGAAATAGGGCGATACCCCCGGGCGCAAGCTTAGGTGCGGTCAGCTCCAGCAAACGCGGCAAGCGGGCCAGCGCTCGTGCCGTGACCACCGGCGCGGGTGGGAGGGAGGTGGCTTCGATTCGTGCCGCGTGGACCTGCGCCGGTGCATTGAGGATACGGGCAGCTTCGCGCAGGAACGAGGCCTTTCGTTGATCAACTTCGATCAAGTCGAATCGGATCCCGGTCGCATGGGCGAGGATCAATCCCGGAAAACCTGCCCCAGATCCGAGATCGATCGCCCGGTCGACTCCAGGCGGCAACAGGGACGCCAATTGGAGGGAGTCCGCGATATGCCTCTCCCACACGCGCCCCTCGTCCTGGCGAGAAATGAGATTGATGGTCTGATTCCAGCGCAGCAGGAGCGCCGTGAACCGGTCCAGTGCTTCACGTGAAGACATTCTTTGATGTCGAATTGTTTGAGGGGCTCCGCTCGCGTCTTATATGGCCCAGGAGCGCGGCGAGTCCTGCTGGCGTCGCTCCCTCCAGCCGCGCGGCGGCACCCAAGGACGCGGGCTGGGCCGCGATAAGCCGCTGGCGCAATTCAGCCGACAAGCCGGCAACGGTGGAGAAGTCGAGCCCGGCCAGGGACACGCTCTCCTCGCGCCGAAAGATCTCGATGTCGGCCTCCTGTCTGTGGAGGTATGCCGCGTACAGCGCCTCGACGAGAAGTTGCTCGCGAACGCGCGGAGGTAGTTCGGCGACCCAAGGAAAGGCAGCCTGTGTCGCCTCCGGAGCCGACGCAAGCAAGTCGAAGACGGACCGCCACACTCCATCGCGCCGCACAACCATGCCGCGCCGCCCCAGATCGGAGGGATATCCTCCTTCCAACTGGGCGCGTTGAACGGCTTCCTCCGCAAGCCGGGCATGGGAGGCAAAAAGCCGCCCGCGCGCGCTGCCGACGCACCCCCATGCCATTCCGATGTGAGTGAGGCGCCGGTCTGCGTTGTCCGCCCGCAGGGTCAGCCGGAACTCTGCCCGCGAGGTGAACATGCGGTACGGCTCTGTCACGCCGCGGCTGGTCAAATCGTCGACCAGGACGCCGATATAGGCGGTGCTCCGATCGAGCGCGACCAAGCCCTGGCCCGCGGCGCGCCGGGCCGCGTTGATCCCTGCAAGCACCCCCTGTGCCGCCGCCTCCTCGTAGCCAGTGGTGCCGTTCACCTGCCCGGCGAAAAAAAGCCCAGGCACTGTCCGCACCTCAAGCGCGGCGGAGATCGCGCGCGGATCGATGAAGTCATACTCGACCGCGTACCCCGGACGGATCATGCGGACGTGCTCAAGCCCCGGGATCGAGCGGAGTACGTCCAGTTGTACCTCTTCGGGAAGGCTCATGGAGATCCCGTTGGGATAGATCACGTTGTCGTCCACGCCTTCGGGTTCAAGGAAGATGCCGTGGCGCTCCCGGTCGGCGAAGCGCATCACCTTGTCCTCTAGAGAGGGGCAATAGCGCGGGCCACGGCCACCGATATGCCCCCCATACACCGCCGAACGATGCAGATTCTGCCGGACGATGGCGTGAGTTGCCGGTGTGGTGGCGGTGGCGTGACACGGGAGCTGGGGCGCCGGAATTTGTTCTGTCATCGGGCTGAATGGTTCGGGCGGCGTGTCGCCCCACTCGGCCGTCAGGCCAACCCAATCGATGCTGCGTCTATCGAGCCGCGGTGGTGTGCCGGTCTTGAGCCGCCCGACCGGCAGGCCTAGCTGGCGCAAGCGTGCCGCCATCCCAAGCGTCGGTGCTTCGCCCGCCCGGCCCGCTGGACTCCGCCAAGAGCCCACATGAATCATGCCGCCCAGGAACGTGCCGGCGGTCAGTACGGCGGCGGCGCATCGCAAGCGCGTCCCATCGCCGCGCAGCACGGCCGCCAGGCGGCCGCTCCGATCCAGCTCCAGGTCTTCCGCCGATCCCGCCCGGACATCAAGGCCAGGTTGGGCGTCGAGCAGCCCTCGAATGGCCCGGCGATAGAGCGCACGATCGGCCTGGGCCCGGGGGCCTCGCACGGCAGGCCCCTTTCGCCGGTTCAGCACCTTGAAGTGAATTCCGGCCAGATCCGCGGCGCGGCCCATCAGTCCGTCCAGGGCATCGACCTCGCGCACAAGGTGCCCCTTGCCGATCCCGCCGATGGCGGGGTTGCACGACATCTCCCCGATCGTCTCAAGCCGATGCGTCAGCAACAGCGTTCGAGCGCCCATGCGGGCGGACGCGGCAGCCGCTTCACATCCGGCGTGCCCGCCGCCGATCACCACGACATCATACCGCTCCATATCCCACCCCTGCATCGCTTCGCCGGGAGCCCCGGCCTCGCCCAGACCAGCTTGGCTGGCCTCTTAGCATACACCGGAGCATTTCCCGGACGCGCGAGAACGCTTCAGCCATGCGTGTGTCCCCGCGCGCCGCAGCCCTATTTCCCAATGCAGAATGAACCGAACAGCGTGTCCAGAATGTCCTCGACGCTGAACGCCCCCGTCACTCGACCGAAGGCGCGCAACGCAAGGCGGAGATCCTCGGCCCGCAATTCAGGAAGCGGCGCGTGGAGGGCCGCGCGCAGGCGTGCCTCGGCCTCGGTCAACGCCACCCGGTGTCGCTGGCGCGTCAATGGCGGCGGACCGGTGCTGGCGGTGAGGTCGGCCGCCACTCTGTCGAGGCGCTCCCGCAACGCCGCCATGCCCGCGCCGGTCAAGGCGCTCACCCCAATAGCCTCGTCCGGGACCGTCCCGCCGAGGTCGATCTTGTTCACAACCCGAAGAACACGCCCCGAGGCAGGCACGCGCGGCTCGGCGCAGGTCTCGACGGCCAGGATAAAGTCAGCGGAATCCGCCCGCGCCCGCGCCCGCCTTATGCCTTCCGCCTCTACCGGGTCTGCCGCCTCCCTCAGGCCCGCCGTGTCGATGAGGGTCGCCGGCACCCCGGCCAGTGTTACGCGCGCCTCCAAGGCGTCCCGCGTCGTGCCCGGGCGGTCCGAGACGATCGCGACATCCCGTCCGGTCAGGGCATTGATCAGGGAGGACTTTCCGACATTCGGCGGACCGATCACCGCGACCGTCAATCCCTCGCGCACCCGCTCGCCCCGACGGTCATCCGCGAGATGCGCGCCGATCTCCGCCGCCAGGGTAGCGATGCCCGCCTCGAGCGAGGCGTCCACCTCTGGCGGGAGATCCTCGTCAGGAAAGTCGATCAGGGCTTCCTGATGCGCCATCAAATGGCGCAGCCGCTCCGACCATCCCCCATAGAGGGAGCCCAGCTCGCCGCGTAGCTGGCGCAACGCCTGCTCGCGTTGCGCCGAACTTTCCGCCGCCACCAAGTCGGCAATCGCCTCGGCCTCAAGGAGATCGAGGCGACCGTTGAGGAAGGCGCGGCGCGTGAATTCCCCCGCTTCGGCCGGGCGCGCGCCGAGCTCCACAAGCGCGGAGGCGACACCGTCCAGCACCGCCGCCCCGCCATGCAAATGCAGCTCGGCGGAGTCCTCGCCCGTGTAGCTGCCCGGTCCGGGCAGCCAGAGCAGGATCGCCTGGTCCAGCTCGGCACCGGCGGCATTGCGCAAACGCCGCAACGAGGCGCGGCGAGGCGCGGGCACCCTGCCGCACAGGCGCGCGATCAGGTCTCGTGTCCCACGCCCGCTGATCCGCAGCACGGCGATCGCCGACCGCCCCGCACCACTCGCAAGGGCGAAAATCGTCTCACCAGGAGGGGGCGATCGGCGTGGGGGATCGTCAGGCGTTGGGCACCTCGCCATAGCTTACGTGCAGGCCCGCCAGGGACATACGATGCCGACTATAACCCCCCATACCGATTCAGCTCAGCCCCAGCACGGCCGCGAATAACGCTAAGCCAGCGGTGATCCAGGCCACATAGTCGCCGATGATCCCGCTGTGCAGGCGTGTTACGACGCCAAACAGGGGCGCGCTCAACCAGTCGATCCCGCTCGCCAGCCGTCCGGGAAGGCGGTCCCGCCACAGATCGTAAGCCGCGATGAGGAGCGTCAACCCGAGCGAAAGCCACGGCACGAGCGGATGCGGCGGATCCGAGAGGGGAACGGGCAGAGCGTCCAATCCGGCCGTTGCCAGGAACCCGTGTGCGCCGGCACGTGCAACCGCGCGCACGCCGTCGCTCCAGACAAGCGCCGCCCCGAGCAGGACGAGCGCTGGGGACAGCATGAGCCAGAGCGGCCGGTTTTGCGGCTCCTGCTCGTTCTCGTGTGGAGCCTCTTGTTCCGATCCGGGCCGGGAGCCAAGCCCGGCGAAAACCCGCCCCGTCACTCTCAGCACGGCGGCTCCTGTCAGCCCGGTGCCCAATACCAGCGGCGCCGCCAACCAGGACGCGCCTCCTGCCGTCGCGGCGGCATCAATCAGCCCCGCGCCCTTGTCCATGACGCCGACCGGCAAACCGCCCAAGAGCAGCCCCCCTACCCCGCACGCCAAGCCCACCGGCCAAAGATCCTTGCCCCGTCCGCGCAGCACAATGGCATCAACGCTCCCCAGCCGGGCGAGAAGGATGCCGGCGATTATGAACAACGCCGACTTCACCATCCCATGCCCGACCAGATAGGCGAGGAAGCCCGCCACCCCCGCCGGAGTCATCAGCGCGAGCGCCATCAGCAACACGCCCATATGGGAGACCGTTGAGAAGGCGAGCAGGCGTTTGATATGCCGCTGTTCCAGTGCCGCCAACCCACCCAGGAATGCTGTCACCGCGCCCAGTGACAGCAGCAGCCCGTGAACCAGATGCTGCACGACAGGAGCGGGCAGAAACACCGTCCAGACCAGCCGCATCAATCCGAACAGACCGAGCGGCACCATGATGCCCGAGAACAGCACCGAAAGCGGGCTCGGCGCGACCGCGTGAGCATCGCCCAGCCAGAAATGCAGCGGCACCATCGCGCCCTTGATCAGCAGAGCCGCCGCGATCATGCAGAACGATGCCGCCACCACCGCAGACTCCGGAGCACCACGCACGAATGTTTCCAGGGCGCCGAAATCGAGCGCGCCAGCTGGCGCATAGAGCAGGCCAATCCCGCCCAGCATGAGAAAGCTGCCGATCCCGTTCGTCACCGTGAAGGTGAGCGCGCCCTCCAGCGCCGATTCGTTCAAGGCATAGGCGGTCAGTGCGAAGGCCGTTACGCTCATCGCCTCGAACCACACGAACATATTGAAAACGTCGTGGGTCAGGATGAAGCCGATCATGGCCGCCATGAACACCAGCATCATGGCGTGGAACTGCGTGCCCACCTCGGCGAAGAAACCCCAGGAGAAAAGCAGCGCCAGCCCCGTCAGCCCCGCCGTGAACAGAGCCAGGAGCGCGCCCGCCTGGCCGATCACGAAGGCAATCCCGATCACCTGACCCTGTTGGGGCGACCAGCCGCCAAACCAGTACGTGACCGGACCGGCGGCGGCCTGACGCAGCAACAGCGCGCTCGCGGCTGCGGCGAATAACGCGGTGAGCAGGGCGACAATATCGGGCACTCGCCCTGGCAGCAGCCGATTGCACAAGAGCAGCACGCCGGCCACGGCGAGCGGCACCGCCACGGGAAGCGGCGGCAGCGCGCCGGCCAGAAAATCGCTCATGGTCGCAGGGGGCGCAGCACATCAGGGTCCAGCGTCCCCCGCTTGCGATGCAGCTTGAGAGCCAATGCCAGCAGCAGCGCCGTAACGGCGGCCCCCACCACGATATCGGTCAGCACCAAGGCTTGAACC
This sequence comes from Acetobacteraceae bacterium, assembly GCA_035252035.1. Lineage (GTDB taxonomy): Bacteria > Pseudomonadota > Alphaproteobacteria > Acetobacterales > Acetobacteraceae > DATFDN01. The sequence continues at coordinate 13,308 of DATFDN010000455.1, forward strand.
ACCGGATCGACGGACGGCGTGCCCGGAGGGTGGTCATAAAAGATCGGCGCCCCCGCCCCCCACCGAAAGCCCGCCGCTAGCAGCAGCACATAGGTAGAAGACTGCACCACCGACATGCATCCGATCAGGTGGACATAGTGCCGGCTGGTCACGACGCCGTACATCCCGACCGCGAAGAGCCACGCGGTCACGGCCCAGGGCAGCGCATCGCCGAGAGCCTTCATGTCTCGTCCTGGTCTCGCTGGTCCGCGCGGGTCTCCTTCAGGAAGTCCACGAAGAGAATGCCGAATCCGCCCGCGACCGCGAGTGCGACCGCCCAGTTGAGAATCAGGATCAACCCGC
>DATFDN010000456.1:0-2720 GCA_035252035.1 Acetobacteraceae bacterium
ACCGGCTTCCTCGGCAGCGGCAAGACCACCTTCCTGCGCCGCGTGCTCGCCGCCCCCGCCATGGCGGAGACGGCGGTGGTCATCAACGAGTTCGGCGAAGTCGGCCTCGATCACCTGCTGGTCGAGGCCAGCCCCGACGACGTTGTGCAGCTTCCGGGGGGATGCCTCTGCTGCGCGGTGCGCCAGGACTTGGTGCGCACGTTGCATCGCCTGCTCGCCCGCCGCGCCGAGGGCTTGGGATTCCGCCGCGTCGTGATCGAGACGAGCGGCCTCGCGGAACCCGCGCCGATCCTCGCCACGCTGGCCGCCGACCCGTACCTCGAACGCGAACTGCGCCTCGCCGCCGTGCTCACGCTGGTTGACGCGGTGGCGGGGCTGGCCACGCTCGATCGCTACGCGGAGGCGACGGCGCAGGCGGTGGTGGCGGATCGGCTGCTGCTGACCAAGACGGATCTGGCTCCCCCGCCAGCGTCGCTGACCGATCGCCTGCTCGCCCTCAATCCGTCCGCCGAAATCGAAGAGGCGAGCGCGCTCGGCGATCCGGCGCGGGCGCTGTTCGCGCCCGTCCCGCGTGCCGGGCCGCGGCGGCGGCTGTTCGCCGCTCCGGCCTCTCACACGCATGGCATTGGCAGCTTCGCTCTCGCGCTGCGCCGGAGGATGTCGCGGCTTGAGTTCGCCCGCGCGCTGGGCGGGCTCGCGCGCGAGCGCGGCGAGGATTTGCTCCGCGTCAAGGGCATCGTCGCCTTCGCCGACGCGACGCGCCCCGCCGCGATCCATGCCGTGCGGCACACGCTCTATCCGCCCGACTGGCTTGATGCCTGGCCGGAGGAGGCGGGCGCCGGGCGGCTGGTGTTCATCACCCGCGGCATCGGCGCCGGCGAGGTTCTCGCGCGGTTCGCCGCTGGCGACCCGGCCCTGCTCGGCGTTGACGCCCCAGGGGCCGTGCCGGACAGTCCGCGCGACGTGGTCGGAGGGGCATGATGAGCGAGTACACCGTGGGCGACCTCGTCGCCGAGTTCCTGGCGGCCTGCGGCGTCGGCGCCGTGTTCGGCATCGCCTCGGTCCACAACATCCCGATGCTCGATGGGATCGGCCGGCGCAACGCGATCCGCTTCGTCATGGCGCGCGGCGAGCTGGGCGGGGCGCACATGGCGGACGGCTACGCGCGCGCCTCCGGCCATCTGGGCGTGATCATCTCCTCGACGGGACCGGGCGCCGCGAACGCGGTGGGCGGGCTGGTGGAGGCGCGCTTCGCGAGTTCTCCGGTGCTGCACATCACCGGCCAGACCGCGACACGCTTCGCCGACCGCGAGATGGGCACGGTGCATGACGCAATCGATCAGCTCGGAATGCTGCGCTCGGTGTGCAAGAGCGCCTATCGCGTCCGCTCCGCCCAGCAGGCTCTGGGCGTGCTGACCCGCGCGGCGACGGACGCGCTGACCCCGCCCATGGGTCCGGTCAGCGTCGAGGTGCCGATCGACCTGCAACGCGCCCCGATCCCCCGCCCCGCCCTGCTCGACGGCTTCGCGCTCCCCCTGCCCGCCCCGCGCGCGCCGGTGGACGCGGAGCTTGATGAGCTTGCCGCCCACGTAGTGCGCGCGCGCCGCCCGATGCTGTGGGTCGGCGCGGGCGCCCGGCACTGCGGGGCGGAGGTGCGGCGTCTGCTCGACATGGGCTTCACCATGCTCAACAGCCTGCAAGGGCGCGGCGTGGTGCCGGAGGACGACCCGCGCAGCCTGGGCGCGCTGCACGGCAACGGGATGCCGGGGGTCGCCGAATTCTACGAGACGGTCGATCTGCTGCTGGTGGCGGGCGCGCGGCTGCGCGGGCAGGAGACCGGTGATTTCGCGCTGAAGCTGCCCAGCGGCATCGTCCAAATCGACATCGACCCGCTGGCCAATGGCCGCACCTATCCCAACGAGTATTTCGTCTGCGGCGACGCCAAGCTGGCGCTCGCCGGCCTGGCGCGGCGCATCGAGGGACGGTTCAGCCCCGATCCCCTCTACCGGCGCGAATTCGCCGACATGAAGCAGCGCGTGCGGGCGGACTTCCTGGCGACGTTGGGCGTCTACGCCTCGTTCCCCGATCAGTTGCGCCGCGTGCTGCCCAAGGACGCGCTTTGGGTGCGCGATGTCACGCAGAACAACACCACCTGGGGCAACCGCGTCTTCCCGCTGTACGATCCGCGCCAGAACATCTATCCGGTGGGGGCCGGGATCGGGCAGGGCTTTTCGCTCGGCGTCGGCGCCGCCGCGGCCGCGCGGGGGCGCAAGACCATCGTCATGACCGGCGATGGCGGGTTCTTCCTCAACGTGGGCGAGCTGTGGACGGCGGTGCAGGAACGGCTCGACCTGACAGTGGTGGTGATGAACGATTTCGGCTACGGCGTCATCAAGCGCATCCAGGACGCGACCCAGGGCCGCCGCTTCTACGCCGATCTGCAAAGCCCCGATCTGGGCCGGCTCGCCGCGCTGTCGGACATCCCGTTCTGGAAGGTGGAGCGGGCCGAGGATTTCGGCGCGACGGTCGGCCAGGCGCTGGCGCACGCCGGATTGAGCATGGTCGAGGTGGACATGCGCAAGGTGGGCGAGTTCCCGCCTTATTACCCGTTCAACCAGCGCCGGTGACGGCCGGCTTCGTTGTGCTTGCAAAATTAGTGGAGATATGTTAGTTAAATGCACTCCCATGGGGTGCATCATGTGACTGACCGCGACCGTTCT
>DATFDN010000457.1:0-6177 GCA_035252035.1 Acetobacteraceae bacterium
GACGCCCTCATGCCCGCCGTGGCCATCACCGACACCGGGAACCTGTTCGGCGCCCTGGAGTTCAGCCAAGCCTGCGCCGCCAAGGGCGTGCAGCCGATCATCGGCTGCCAATTGGCCCTGGCGCGGGCGGACAATCCGCGACTGCCGCCCGATCCTCTCGTGTTACTGGCCCAGGACGCGACCGGGCTCGCGAACCTGCAACGCCTCTCCTCGCGCGCCTTCCTGGAGACCGAGCCGGGGCTCAAACCGCAGCTTCCGCTGGACACGCTCGCCGCGCACGCCAAGGGCCTGCTCCTGCTGACCGGTGGCGCCCAGGGCCTGCCAGGGCGGCTGCTGGCGGAGGGTCAAAGGCAGCAAGCCGCGCATGTGCTGGCACGCCTGGCCGAGAGCTTTCCCGACCGGACGGCGGTGGAGCTGCACCGGCACGGCACGGACATCGAGCGCGCCATCGAGCCGGGGCTGATCGAGCTGGCGGACGCGGCCGGCCTGCCGCTGGTCGCCACGAACGACTGCTATTTCGCCCGCCCCGAGATGTACGCCGCGCACGACGCCTTGCTGTGCATCGCCGAGGGCCGGCTGCTCTCGGATGCCGACCGCCGCCGGGCGACGCCGGAGCACTGGTTCAAGCCGGCGCGCGACATGCGCCGCCTGTTCGCCGATCTGGCGGAGGCCTGTGACAACACGCTCGCCATCGCGCGCCGCTGCGCGGTTATGGCCGAGACCCGCAAGCCGCTCCTGCCCGTCTCCCCCAAGGTCCGCCCCGGCCAGACCGAGGAGGAGACGGTCCGCGCCATCGCGCGCGAGGGCCTGGAGCGCCGGCTGGACGCGATGGGCGCCGATGCCGCGACGCGGGCGCGCTACACCGAGCGGCTGGAGTACGAACTCGGCGTGATCGCCTCCATGGGCTTCGCGGGATATTTCCTGATCGTCGCCGACTTCATCCAGTGGGCGAAGGCGCGGGGCATCCCGGTCGGGCCGGGACGCGGCTCGGGGGCCGGATCGCTCGCCGCCTGGGCGCTCACCATCACCGACCTCGATCCGCTGCGCTTCAACCTGCTGTTCGAGCGGTTCCTCAATCCCGAGCGCGTGTCGATGCCGGATTTCGACATCGACTTCTGCCAGGAGGGACGGGACCGGGTCATCGAGTACGTGCGCGGCGAATACGGCGCCGACCGGGTCGCGCAGATCATCACCTTCGGCAAGCTGCAAGCCCGCGCCGCTGTGCGCGACGTGGGGCGCGTGCTGGGGCTGCCCTTTGGCCAGGTGAACCGCGTGGCCGAGCTGATCCCGAACAACCCGGCCAAGCCGGTGAGTCTGCCCGAGGCCATCGCCGGCGAGCCGCGCCTGCTCCAGATGCAGCGCGAGGACGAGGCCGTGCAGCGCATGTTGGAGATCGCCCAGCAAGTCGAGGGTCTCTATCGCCACGCCTCCACCCACGCCGCTGGCGTCGTCATCGGCGATCGGCCGCTGATCGAGCTGGTGCCGCTCTACCGCGACCCGCGCTCGGATTTCCTGGTCACGCAGTACTCGATGAAGCATGTCGAGCAGGCGGGGCTGGTGAAGTTCGACTTCCTGGGCCTGACCACGCTCACCATCCTGGAGCGCGCGGTGAGCTATCTGCGTCCCCAGGGGATCGAGGTCGATCTGGCGCGGCTGCCGCTGGACGACGCGAAGACTTTCGAGATGCTGGCCAGGGGCGACGCGGGCGGGGTGTTCCAGCTCGAAGGGCAGGGAATGCGCGACGCCTTGCGCCAGATGCGTCCCGACCGCTTCGAGGACTTGATCGCCGTCGTCGCGCTGTACCGCCCCGGCCCGATGGCCAACATTCCCGATTACTGCCGGCGCAAGCACGGTGAGAAATGGGAGGCGCCGCATCCCTCGATCAAGGCCATCCTGGAAGAGACCTACGGCATCATGGTCTACCAGGAGCAGGTCATGCAGATCGCCCAGACCATGGCGGGCTACAGCCTGGGCGCGGCCGACCTGCTGCGCCGCGCCATGGGCAAGAAGATCCGCGCCGAGATGGAGGCGCAGCGCAAGACCTTCGTGGACGGCGCGGTGGCGAACGGGATCGACCAGGCGAAGGCGGTCGAGGTGTTCGAGCTGATGGCGCGGTTCGCCGACTACGGCTTCAACAAATCGCACGCCGCCGCCTACGCGCTGGTCGCCTACCAGACCGCCTGGATGAAGGCGAACCACAAGGAGGCGTTCATCGCCGCCTGCATGAGCCTGGCCATCGCCAACACCGACCGGCTCGCCGGGCTGAAGCAGGAGGCCGAGCGGCTGGGGATCACGCTGCTGCCGCCCGACGTGAACCTTTCCGAGGCGGATTTCACGCTCGAGCGTCAGCCGGATGGGCGTTTCGCCATCCGCTATGCGCTGGCGGCGGTCAAGAAGGTGGGCATGGCGGCGATGCAGGCGATCGTCGCGGCGCGGGGCGAGCGCCCGTTCGCCGATATCGCCGACTTCGCCGCCCGCGTCGATCCGCGCCAGCTCAACCGGATGCAGTTGGAAAACCTCGCTCGCGCCGGGGCCTTCGACACGCTGGAGCGCAACCGCGCCCGCGTCTTCGCCGGGGCCGAGACGATCCTGCGCCGCGCCCAGGCCGTGGCCGGCGAGGCCGAGAGCGGCCAGATCGGCCTGTTCGGCGGGAGCGGCCGGGCCGAGGCACTCCGGCTGCCGGACGTGGCGGACTGGCCAGAACTGGAGCGGCTTGGCTTCGAGGCCGAGGCGATCGGCTTCCACCTCACCGCCCATCCGCTGGACACGTACCGCCACGCGCTGCGGCGGCTGGGGGTGGCGGCGGCCAAGGACGTGGAGTCCCGCGCGCAAGCCGGGGGCCGGATGAAGCTCGCGGGCACGGTGGTCGCGGTGAAGGAGCGCAGCACCCGCACCGGAAGCCGCATGGCCTGGGTGCGCCTCTCCGATTCATCCGGATCGTGCGAGGTGACGGTGTTCAGCGAGGTTCTCGGCCGCGCGCGAGACCTGATCGCCACTGGCACGAATGTCGTGGTCACGGCGGAGGCGCAGATGCAGGGCGAGACGCTGCGCCTGACCGCGCAGGAGATCGTTCCGCTCGATCGGGCCGCGGCGAGCGCGGGCGCCGCCGTCCGCGTCTGGCTGGAGCAGTCCGAGGCTGTCCCCCACATCCGCGACCTGTTGCGCCGCGAGGGAGGGGGAAAGGGGCAGGTGATCCTGGTGCCCCAGATCGGGGCCACGCAGCGCGTGGAAATTCCCATCCCCGGCACGTTCAACGTGACGCCCCGGCTGACGCAGGCGCTGTTGTCGGTGGCGGGGGTGCGGCGGGTGGAGGAGGTTTGATAGCAGCTGCCGTGGCCTGTTGAGGAACCCTGCCCAGCCCTGAACCGCCGTGGGGGCCGGTCCGTTTCCCTGGCCATGTCCCGCTTCGACCTGCTGGCATTGCTGCTGGTCAACACGGCGCTCGCGGCGCTCATCAACAAGCGGCTGCTCCGCCTCCAGCCCGCGATCGGCCTCCTGGTGGTGTCGCTGTTCATTTCCGGCGGCGTCATCCTGCTGGCGCGGGTGTTCGGCGCGACCGCCGTGCCGAGGTTCACGGAAGCCGTGCTTGGCCTGGCGGACCTGCCGCATGTCCTGCTCGACGGCGCGCTCGGGTTCCTGCTGTTCGCCGCCGCCTCGCAGGTGGATATCGAGGATTTGCGCCCGCGCATCGGCACGGTGCTGGCCCTGGCCAGCGTCGGTGTGATCCTCGCCACCATGTTCTATGGCGGGGCGATGTGGGGCGTGTTCCGCCTCGCCGGCACGCCGGTGCCGCTCGGCTGGTGCGTGGTGCTCGGCGCCATCTTGGCGCCCACCGACCCGGTCGCCGTCACCGGCATCCTGCAACGCATGAACCTGCCCCGCGCGCTCCAGCACGTGATCGTGGGAGAGAGCCTGTTCAACGACGGTTTTTCGATCGTCGCGTTCTCCGTGGCCCTGACGGCCGCATCCGGCGACCTGGCCGCCGTGACGCCGGGCGGGATCGTCGTGGCGTTCGCGCGAGAGGGGCTTGGCGGCGCCTTGCTCGGGGTCGCCGCCGGGGCGCTCGCGCTCGCGGTGCTGCGGCTGGTCGATGACTACCATGTGGAGCTGATGATCTCGCTCGCGACGGTGACGGCCACCTACGCGGCGGCGCGCCACCTTGAGGTCTCCGGTCCGATCGCCGTGGTCGTCGCGGGCCTGCTGATCCGCAAGCGGGCCAAGGAGGGCGTGATGAGCGACATCACGCGGCGCAACCTCTCCCTGTTCTGGTCGCTGATCGACAACGTGCTCAATGGCCTCTTGTTCCTGCTGATCGGGCTGGAGATGGTGGTCATCAAGCCGGAGCCCCACTGGCCGGCCATCGTGGCCGCCGGGATCATTCTCGCGGTGGTGGTGCGCTTCGTCAGCACCGCGATCCCGGCGGTGCCGCTCAACCTGCAACGGCTGCACCACCTGCGGAGCCTGGCCATCCTCACCTGGGGCGGCTTGCGCGGCGGCGTCTCCGTCGCCCTCGCGCTCAGCCTGCCCGCGAGCCCCTATCGCGATGCGCTGCTTGGCGTCTGCTACGGGGTGGTGGTGTTCACCATCATCGGCCAAGGGCTGACGATGCCGTGGCTGATCCGGACGCTGTTCGGGAACGAGTGAGATTCGGCCGCGCCGCGGTTGGTGGACCTGGGGTGCCGGCTGCGCTAATCACGCCGGATCGGGGGGCATCGCCGTGAACCAGTCCGTATCGCCTGCCCCGGCCGCCATGCCGGAGAGGGCCAACAGCCTGCGCGCGGGGCCGGACGCGCGCGGGCGCTTCGGCGGCTTCGGCGGCCGGTTCGTCGCCGAGACGCTGATGCCGCTCGTCCTGGAGGTGGAGCGCGCCTGGCGCGCGGCCAAGCAAGACCCCGGCTTCCAGGCCGAGCTCGACCGCTACATGGCCGATTATGTCGGCCGGCCGAGCCGGCTCTGGCTCGCCGAGCGGCTGACGCGGCATCTCGGCGGCGCCAAGGTCTACTTCAAGCGCGACGAGCTGAACCACACCGGCAGCCACAAGGCCAACAACTGCATGGGCCAGATCCTGCTGGCCCGCCGGATGGGCAAGACCCGCATCATCGCCGAGACCGGCGCTGGTCAGCACGGTGTCGCAACCGCCACGGTGTGCGCGCTGTTCGGGTTGCCCTGCACCGTCTACATGGGCGCCACCGATGTCGAGCGGCAGAAGCCCAATGTGTTCCGGATGCGCCTGCTCGGCGCCGAGGTGCGCCCGGTGACATCGGGCGCGGGCACGCTGAAGGACGCGATGAACGAGGCGATGCGCGATTGGGTCGCCAATGTCGCCGACACCTATTACCTCATCGGCACGGTCGCTGGCCCGCACCCCTATCCCGCGATGGTGCGCGATTTCCAATCGGTGATCGGGGAGGAGGCCAAGCGCCAGCTCCAGGAAGCGGAGGGCCGGCTTCCGGACGCGGCCGTGGCCTGCATCGGCGGCGGCTCCAACGCCATGGGCCTGTTCCACGCCTTCCTTGATGACCCCGCGGTGCGGCTGATCGGCGTGGAGGCGGCGGGGCGGGGCTTGGACACGCAGGCGCACGCGGCCAGCCTCTCGCGCGGACGCCCAGGCGTGCTGCACGGCAACCGCACCTATCTGTTGCAGGACGAGGACGGGCAAATCCAGGAGGCGCACAGCATCAGCGCCGGCCTCGACTATCCGGGCATCGGCCCCGAGCACTCCTGGCTGCACGAGATCGGCCGCGTCGAGTACGTCGCCGCCACCGACGAGGAGGCGCTGGCCGCCTTCCAGCTCTGCACCCGCACCGAGGGGATCATCCCCGCGCTCGAACCCGCCCACGCGCTGGCGCATGTGGCGAAGCTCGCCCCCACGCTGGGCAAGGACGCGATCATCGTGATGAATTTGTGCGGGCGGGGCGACAAGGACATCTTCACCGTGGCCGAGCATCTGGGGGTGCAGCTTTGACCAGGGCGGCTGTTCCCCAAGGCTCAACTCCCTCTCCGCCCTTGGGGGCGGAGAGGGTTGGGGTGAGGTGGGGAAAACACCACCGCTCGGCATGGACGCTTCCCTATTCCGTCCAGGTTCTCGCGCCACGTCGGTGCCATCGCGGCGTCGCCTCTGCCATCCCCCCCCTCACCCCGGCCCTCTCCGCCCCCAGGGGTGGAGAGTGAGTGGAG
>DATFDN010000458.1:0-13379 GCA_035252035.1 Acetobacteraceae bacterium
CACGGTGCTCGGGGCCGCGCCGCGCGTGCGGGTCAGCCCGGAATGGGCGGCGTGGGCGAATGGGACGGCGGTGCGCGAGCTCGACATGCACGACACCTTCCTCGCCGCCGACTACTCCCACCCCGGCGACAACATCCCGCCCATCCTGGCGGTGGCGCAGGCGACGGAGCGGTCGGGCCGCGAGCTGATCCGTGGCATCGCCACCGGCTATGAAATCCAGATCGATCTGGTGCGCGCGATCTGCCTGCACGAGCACAAGATCGACCACATCGCCCATCTCTGTCCCGCCCAGGCGGCGGGAATCGGCACGCTGCTCCGCCTGCCGACCGAGACGATCTATCAGGCGGTGCAGCAGGCGGCGCACGTCAGCTTCACCACGCGCCAGTCGCGCAAGGGCGAGATCAGCTCATGGAAGGCGTTCGCGCCCGCGCACGCCGGCAAGCTCGCTGTCGAGGCGGTGGACCGGGCGATGCGCGGGGAGGGGGCGCCGAGCCCGATCTACGAGGGCGAGGACAGCGTGATCGCTTGGATGCTGGGCGGGAAAGATGCCGCGTATCAGGTGCCGCTACCCGAGCCGGGCGAGCCCAAGCGCGCGATCCTCGACAGCTACACCAAGGAGCACAGCGCCGAGTACCAGTCCCAGGCGCTGATCGACTTGGCCTTCCGGATGCGTCAGCAGATCCCGGACCTCGGCGAGATCGAGCGCATCGTGATCCACACCAGCCACCACACGCATTACGTGATCGGCACCGGCGCGAACGATCCGCAGAAGATGGACCCCAAGGCCTCGCGCGAGACGCTGGACCATTCCATCATGTACATCTTCGCCGTGGCCTTGCAGGACGGGCGCTGGCACCACGTGGACAGCTACACGCCCCGGCGGGCCCGCCGTCCCGACACGGTGGCGCTGTGGCACAAGATCGAGACCCGCGAGGACGAGGCGTGGACCCGGCGCTATCACGCGACCGACCCGAACGAGCTTGCGTTCGGCGGCCGGGTCGAGGTGTTCCTGCGCGACGGCACGCGGATCGAGGACGAGCTTGGCGTGGCCAACGCGCACCCCAACGGCGCCCGGTCGTTCGGGCGCGACGACTACATCCGCAAGTTCCGGGAGCTGACCGAGGGGATCATCTCGGCCCGCGAGGCCAACCGCTTCCTCGATGCGGCGCAGGATCTCGCGCGCCTTCCAGCGGGCGAGCTCGCCGCGCTGAATGTGGCGTTGCCAGCGGGTACGCTGGCGGAAGGCAAGCCGGGGATTTTCTAAGCCTGCGCCAGGAACAACGACGATAAAGGAGACCACCATGAGCGAGACCCAAACCGCGCCGAGCCAGGGGGCCAACCGGCCGAAGAAATCCGTCGCCCTCTCCGGTGTGCCGGCGGGCAACACGGCGTTGTGTACTGTCGGGCGGACGGGCAACGATCTGCATTACCGAGGCTACGACATCCTCGATGTCGCCGAGGCGGCCGAATTCGAGGAGATCGCGCATCTCCTGGTGCATGGCACGCTGCCCAACGCCGCGGAGCTGCGTGCCTACAAGGAGAAGCTGCGGGCGCTGCGCGGCTTGCCGACCGCGGTGAAGGACGCGCTGGAAACGCTGCCGGCGGCCGCGCACCCCATGGACGTGATGCGCACCGGCGTCTCCGCGCTGGGCTGCGCCCTGCCGGAGAAGGACGACCACAGCCATGCCGGCGCGCGCGACATCGCCGACCGGCTCCTGGCCTCGCTGGGATCGATGTTGCTCTACTGGTACCACTACGCCAACAACGGTCGCCTGATCGACGTGGAGACCGACGACGAGTCGATCGGCGGGCACTTCCTGCACCTGCTACACGGGCGTCCGCCCTCGGCGGAGTGGGTGCGGGCGATGCACACCTCGCTCAATCTCTACGCCGAGCACGAGTTCAATGCCTCGACCTTCGCCTGCCGCGTGGTGGCGGGGACCGGGTCGGACTTCCACTCGGCGATCTGCGCTGGCATTGGCGCCCTGCGCGGCCCCAAGCACGGCGGAGCCAACGAGGTCGCCTTCGAAACCCAGAAGCGCTACGCGACCCCCGACGAGGCCGAGGCCGACATACGCAAGCGTGTGGCGGCAAAGGAGGTGATCATCGGCTTCGGCCATCCGGTCTATACGGTGGCGGACCCGCGCAACAAGATCATCAAGGAGGCCGCGCGGCGCCTGTCGCAGGCTGCCGGGTCCATGAGGATGTTCGAGATCGCCGACCGGATCGAGGGGGTGATGGCGGACGCCAAGGGTATGTTCGCCAACCTCGATTGGTTCAGCGCGGTGAGCTACCACATGATGGGTGTGCCGACAGTGATGTTCACCCCGCTCTTCGTGATCGCCCGCACCAGCGGCTGGAGCGCGCACATCATCGAGCAGCGCATCGACGGCAAAATCATCCGCCCGACGGCCAACTATGTCGGTCCCGAGGACAAGCGCTTCGTGCCGCTCAAGGATCGCGCCTAGGCGCGCCGCAAGCCTTGGCGCGTGCCCAACCGCCGCGGTGGCGACGCCGCGGCGCTTTCAATTTGCGCGGCGCCGGTCACAAACACTCGAAATCTTCTCGGAACCGCCAAGAAACGGTTGTTTTTTGTTTGACACCAAACATGTGGAAGCAGATTAGCGAAGTGCGCACGCGCGCGCGCGAGTCGTGCCTGGCGATTTCGGTTTGTGCGCGGGCTTGCGGAGTGAAGGGACGGCTTATGTTACGTCCAGCAGGGAGTTCATTCAGGTGAGCACGGACGACGGCAACACCGACAAGCCGCGCGCGCAGCCGATGGCAGTGCGAGCGGGTACCCGCAAGACCTCAGGTCGCAAGACATCGGGCCGCGGCGCGAGCACGCGAAAGACGACGGCCAAGAAGACCGCCGGCCGCAAGAGCGCGGCCAAGGGCGCGGCACGCAAGACCTCGGCCCGCAAGACCACGGCCAAGAAGACAGCGGGACGCAAGACCGGCGCGCGCAAGACCGGCGCCAAGGCGGCGGGTCGCAAGACGGCCGGCCGCAAGGCGGCAACCGGCCGCAAGGCCGCCCGGCGCAAGACCGGCACGCGCAAGACCGCCACGCGCGCGAACAACGGCCGCAAGACCGCCACGCGCAAAACCGGTGCGCGTAGGACTGGAACCCGCAACAGCGCCGCTGCCGCCAAGACGACGACCCGGAAAACGCCGAGCCGCCGTCGCAAGGCCGAGGCTCCGTCGATGGCTGAAAACGAAATGCCAGCGAGCGAGACCCCGATGGAGCAAGGGCACGAGGGCGAGCAGGGCTAGGCTGGCTTCGGCGTCAAAGGGTAGGGCGGGATAGCGTAGCGTATCCCGCCGCCGGCTCGGATGGTTGCCGGTGGTGGAATGCGCTACGCTTTTCCGCCCTGCGGCTTCTTAGCCGAAGGACGAAAGAAGATCCTCGACCTGCCCCGGCGTGAGGTGCTGGGGCGTGGCCGCGCGCAGCAACAGCGCGAGCTTCGCTGCCTCCTCAAGTTCCTCGACGGCGTAAACGGCATCGGTGAGAGTCTTGCCGCATACCACCGGGCCGTGATTGGCGAGCAGCACCGCGCGCGCCGCCTGGGCGGCGGCGTGGATCGCCGGTTCCATCGCGGGGTCGCCAGGACGGAAATACGGGATCAGCGGCAAATGCCGCCCGATCCGCATGACGAAATACGGTGTCAGCGGCGGGATCGCGCTATCGGTCTCGCTGGGCAGGCAGGCGAGTGCGGTGGCCATGGTCGAGTGCAGATGCACGACCGCCCCCGCCTCGGGACGGGCGGTGTAGAACGCCCGGTGCATGAAGACTTCCTTCGACGGCGCGTCGCCGCCGACATGGCGGAATGCTGCGTCGAGCCGTGCCAGCCGCGCCGGATCGAGCCGGCCGAGGCAGGAATTGGTGGGCGTGATAAGGAACCCGTCAGCCAAGCGTGCGCTGATATTGCCCGCCGAGCCCACCGAGAAGCCGCGCGCGAACAGGCTCGCGGCAAGCTCGACCATCAGGCGGCGCAGCGTGTCTTCGTCCATCGCGCTCCCCTTTCGAGCGGGACGGGACCAGGTTGATCCTATCCTGCTCTGTTGATCTATCGTTCGAGAGCATGATTCACGCCCACGGCGGTTCCGCCTCCGACGATCACGCCCTAGTGCAGTGCGGCGAACGCTTTGAGGAAGAAGTCGCGCGCGCCGAAATTGCCCGATTTCAGCGCCAAGAGCATCGGCGGGCCGCTGCCCTCGGCATAGGTCCATGGCACGCCGGGGTCGATCTCCGTGCCGATGCGCAGGCTCCGCACGCCGAGCCGTGCGACGATGGCGCCAGCCGTCTCGCCGCCCGCCACCACAAGGCGGCGCACGCCGCGCGTGACCAACGCCTCCGCGATCGCTGCCAGCGCCTGCTCGACCAACGCGCCGGCGGCGTCGCGGCCCAGCCGCGATTGCAGTGCCGCGACCTTCTCGGGCGGAGCGGAGGCGGCGATGACAAGCGGCGTCGCGCCGAGCCGGCCCTCGGCCCAATGCAGCGCGCGCGCGCGCAAGGCGCCCGCGTCGGGTTCGGCGAGGGGATCGAGCTGCAACACCGGAATCCGTTCCCCTGCCGCCGCAAGCTGGCCGAGTGTGGCGCGCGAGCAGGAGCCGGCGAGTGCCGCGGCGGCGCCCTCCAGCGTGGGCAGGGCGCCGGGATCGGCGTGCGCGTGCAGCAGCCCAGCGCGGCGGAAATTCTCGGGCAGTCCCATGGCGACGCCCGAGCCGCCGGTGACGAGCGCCTGCCCGTCGGCCGCCTCGCCAATCGCACGCAGATGCGCGTCCAGCACGGCGTCGATAATCGCCCAGCGATGGCCCTGCTCCGTTAGCGCGGCCATCGCGCGGTGGATCGCGGCCGCGCCCTGCTCGACGGTCGCGAACGGGACCAGCCCCACGGTGCCCTTGGTCTGTCGTCCCAGCACGCGCACCAGGTTCGGATCGGTCATCGGCGTCAGCGGATGGTGCTCCATGCCGCTCTCGCTCAGCAGCGCGGAACCAACGAACAGATGACCCTGATAGACGCTGCGCGCATTGGCGGGGAAGGCAGGGCAGGCGAGCGCGAAGCCGCAGCCGAGCGCGGACATCAGGGCGTCGCCGACCGGGCCGATGTTGCCCTGGTCCGTGCTGTCGAAGGTCGAGCAGTACTTGAAGAAGAACTGCCGGCAGCCGGCTTCGCGCAGCCAGGCCAGGGCGGCGAGGCTTTCATCCACGGCCTGCCGCACGGGCGCGGTGCGCGACTTCAGCGCGATGACGACAGCGTCCGCGTCGGGCGGCGCGTCATCGGGCCTCGGCACGCCGATCAACTGCACCGCGCGCATCCCGTTGCGCACCAGCATGGAGGCGAGGTCGGTCGCTCCGGTGAAGTCGTCAGCGATCGCGCCCAGCAGCATCTGGTTCCCCCTTCATGGCTCAAGAGCGTTGGCGAAGGCCCGTACCTGCGTTGTCCAGTCCGGCAGCGCGCGCCCGGCCTGCCATGCCACCTCCGCCATGTCCCGCCGCAGCTCCGGGCTGAAGATGAGCCGGCGCATCGCCTTGGAGAGCTGCTCGTGATCGCCGGGTGGCGCGACGATTCCGGCCTCCGCCGGCACCAAGGCCGCCGCCGCGCCGCCTGACGTTACGGCGACGGGCAACCCGCGGCGCAGCGCGTCCGCGACGGCGATGCCGTACCCTTCCCAATAGGTGGCGAGCGCGAACAAGTCCGCGCGGTGCCACAGACGTTGCAGACTTGCCTCATCAACCGCGCCCGCGAAGCGCACCTGCGCGGCGATGCCAAGCTGTTCGGCGAGGGCGGCAAGCGCGCGCGCATGGTCCGGATCGCGCGTGGCCGTGCCGACGATGGTCAGACGCCAGTCAAGATCGAACAGCCGCGCGAGCGCGCGCAACAGGACATCGTGCCCCTTGCGCGGGATCAGCGCGCCCACGGAAAGGATGGCGCAGCCTGGCCCACCGGAGCCAGCGCTGCGCGGCGCGTCGTCGGCGCCGGGGGCAACGGTTACGATCCGGTCGGCCGACACCCCGAACTCAGCGGCGAGGCGCTCGGCGACCGTTTGGCTGGTGGCGATCACGCGGCGCAGCCGGGGCAGCAGGCGCAGCGCGGCGTTGCGCAGCCCGGCGCGGTCCACCTCCGTCACGCTGTCGGACAACGCGGCGGGGTGATGCACGAGACCCAGCGCGCCGGCGGCTTCGAGCGCATCGCCTTGCCCCACGAAGGCCGGCAGCGCGAGGCCGTCGATCAACACACGCCCTCCGGTCTGCGCCGCCGCCAGCGTGTCGCGCGCCGCAAGGCGGGCGGGCTCGGCCGCGCCCGGATGGGCGCCTTCGATCTCGCGGATCTCGACCAGGTGGCCAAGCGCGCGCAAGCCGGCCATCATGCGGCGCGCGTAGAAGAAGCCGCCAACGGGGGTATCCAGGGGGGCGGGCGCGACAAAAGAAAGCTGCATGAAATCAGTGTGCGCGGGGCTATGCGTTCCCTCAAGGGCGAACATGTGGGCGGCACGATGACGCGATACCCGGCCGAGCTGGAGGAGCACTGGGACGCGGCCGGCGAGCATCTGACGATCCGCCCGGTGCGCCGCGACGATGCCGAACGCCTGCGGGCCTTCTTCGGGCGGCTGACGCCGGAGGACATCCGCCTGCGGTTCTTCGCCGCGATCCGTGAGCTGACCCCGGCGCAGCTCAAGCGGTTCACGCAAATCGATTACGAGCGCGACATGGCATTCGCCGCGATCCGCGATGCCACCGACGAGACGGTTGGCGTGGCGCGGCTGGCGCGCGACGACGACACCGGGATCGAGGAGTTCGCGGTGGTCGTACAGCAGGATGTGAAGGGCAAGGGGCTGGGGACGCACCTGATGCGCCGGCTGATCGAGTGGGCGCGCCGGCATGGGATCGCGGAGATCCGGGGCGAGATCCTGGCGGAGAACACCAACATGCTGATCTTCGCCCGCAACCTGGGATTCACGTTGCGCCACGCGCCTTCCGACCCGGAGATCGTGGAGGCGCGGTTGGTCCTGGGGCCGCAGTGACCCCTGACGCTCCTGACGTTATGGATTGTGATGCGGGCTAGCCGGGACGCAAAAATCGCCCTCAGCCAACTATGGACTGATCGTGTGCCTAGCTCCTTTGCACCTCTCCCGCTTGTGGGAGAGGTCGCCGCGCACTTGCGCGGCGGGTGAGGGTGGCACGGGCACGTCCCTCACCCGGCTCGCTCGGCTCGCCGACCTCTCCCGCAAGCGGGAGAGGTGGAGCGGCAATTCGCTGGCGGGGGCAGAGTGGGAGCAGAGCGCGGCATCTGTCCATCATCCCGGTACCCGCTCGATCTCCGCCCCGCACGCGGCGAGCTTGCGCTCCACCGCCTCGTATCCGCGATCGAGGTGATAGACGCGGTTGACCATCGTCTCTCCCTTCGCCGCCAGCCCGGCCAGCACGAGCGACACCGACGCCCGCAGATCCGTCGCCATCACGGGAGCGCCGGAGAGTTCCGGCACGCCGCGCACGATCGCGGAGGCGCCGTGGACATTGATGCGCGCGCCCATGCGGTTGAGTTCGGGGACGTGCATGAACCGGTTCTCGAAGATGGTCTCCGTCACCATCGCCGCGCCTTCGGCCACCGACATCAGCGCCATGAACTGCGCCTGCATGTCGGTCGGAAAGCCCGGATAGGGCTCGGTCATCGCGTCCGTCCCGTGCAGCCCGTTGAGGCGGCGCACCGCGAGGGCGCCCGGCTCCTCGGCGATTTCGACCCCGGCCTCGCGCAGGGTGCGCACCAGCGCGCCCAAGTGTTCGAGCGAGCCGCCGCGCAGGCGCAGCGAGCCGCCGGTGATCGCGGCGGCGCAGGCGAAGGTGCCGGTCTCGATGCGGTCGGCGAGAATGCGATGCCGCGCGCCGTGCAAGTACGGCCGCCCCTCGATCACCAGGCGCCCGGTGCCGATCCCCTCGATGCGCGCGCCCATCGCGACCAGGCACTTGGCGAGGTCGCCGATCTCCGGCTCGCGCGCGGCGTTGGCGAGCACGCTTCGCCCGTCGGCCAGCGCGGCGGCCATCAACAGGTTCTCGGTCGCGCCGACCGAGACGGATGGGAAGACGATGGTGGCGCCGCGCAGCCGTCCCTTGACCCGCGCTTCGACATAGCCACCCTCGAGGGTGATCTGGGCGCCCATCTGCTCAAGGCCCTTGAGGTGCAGGTCGATCGGACGCGGCCCGATGGAACAGCCGCCGGGCAGCGAGACCCGCGCCTCCCCGACGCGCGCAAGCAGCGGGCCGAGCACGAGGACGGAGGCGCGCATCTTGCGCACGATGTCGTACGGCGCCTCGGTGTTCCTGATCGCGCCCCCGAGCGAGAGCGCGCGCCCATCATCGCCCGCCGGCTCGACCGCGATCCCGTGCCCGCTCAGCAGCTCCGCCATCGTGGCGATATCGGCCAGCCGGGGCACGTTCTCGAGGACCAGGCGCTCCTCGGTGAGCAGCCCGGCCGCCATCAGCGGCAGGGCCGCGTTCTTGGCCCCCCCGATCGCGATCTCTCCGGCAAGCGGCCGGCCGCCGCGAATGCGGATGCGGTCCATGCGTCGGTCCTCGAAGCGTTGCGGGGCTGCACTTAGACCACGATCCCGCGCCGAGGCAACGCATACTTGTCAACCGCGCAACGAAATTCCCGGCGTGACGCCCACGCCCGCGAAGCCGTCGATTTCCTGGAACCGGTCAGCCACCGCCTGTGTCGTGCATGACAGCCTCGGCCCGCCGCCGCATCTCCTCGGGCGCGACGTCCTCGACATGCGTCGCGATGTGCCAATGATGGCCGAAGGGATCGCGCACCGTGCCGCCGCGGTCGCCATAGAACCGGGTTTCCATTGGCTGCACCACCGTGGCACCGGCGGCGAGGGCGCGCGCGAAGACAGCATCCGCGTCCGCCACATAGAGATGCAGGCTCACCGAGGCCTGTTCGCCCCGGGGAGCAACGAAACATCCCTCCGGCCAGGGATCAGCGAGCATGACGACAGAATCGCCAATCTCGATCTCGGCATGGCCGATCCTGCCGCCTGGTGCTTCCAGCCGTAGGCGTTCGCGCGCGCCGAACGCCTCGGTGTAGAAGGCGAGGGCGCGGGCGGCGCCTCCGATTGCCAGGTAGGGAGTGATGCTGCGGTAACCGGACGGGATTGGGGATGCGGGCATATCGTCCTCCTTCAGTGCGAGAGGCGCGTCAGAGGGTATGCGCCGCGGATCAACCCGTCAAGAACAAATAGAGAACAAACGCGTGGTCGCCGAGGTGCTGAAAGGCTTGCAGCCAATGAAGGTTCCAAGGCCGGATCAGCGCGCCACGATGCTCAATCGTCGCGGCATTGGCGCCGGATCGGGCAGGCGCAACGGCGCGTTTCCGGGGCTGATGCGGCCGAGCACGCATGGGGCGCGCGATCCGGTCGCGCCGGGCAGCACGCCAGGAACCTGGTGCCAGGTCAGGAAGCCGAGCAGCGCGAACAGATAGGCTTCCTTGCCGTCGGAGGGCAGGCCCAGCGCGTCGCTGGTGACGAGTTGCACCGGCGCCAGCCGCCGACAGAGCGCGGCGAGCAGCGCCGGGTTGCGGATGCCCCCGCCGGAGGCCACCACCTCCACGACACCCTGAGCCAAGCAGGCGTCGGCGACCGTGGCCGCCGTCAGCTCGGTCAAGGTCGCCATCAGGTCGGGCTGGGCGATGGGCGCCAGCCCAGCCATTGCGGCCTGCGCATAGCCGGTGTGGAACAGCTCGCGCCCGGTGGATTTGGGCGGCTTGCGCGCGTAGTACGGCTCGGCGAGCAGCCGCGCGAGCAAGTCGGCGCGCACCTGCCCGGCGCGCGCCATCTGGCCGTCAATGTCGCAGGACAGCGCGCCGCCGCTGATACGAGCGGCCTCGGCGTCGAGCAGGCAGCTCGCCGGGCCGGAATCGAAGGCGAGCACCGGGGTGCCGGGCGCACCGACCACGGTGATGTTGGCGATGCCGCCCAGGTTGAGCGCCGCGCGCCGCGCCCCGGACGGATCGGCCAGCCACAGCGCGTCCAGCGTGCTCGCCAGCGGCGCCCCTTGACCGCCCGCAGCCACGTCGCGGGCGCGGAAATCGGACACGACGGGCAGGCCCGTCGCCTCCACGAGGCAAGCCGGCTGGCCGATCTGCAACGTGCCGCGCGCCCGCCCGCCCTCGATCCAGTGGAACACGGTCTGACCGTGCGAGGCGATCAACGCCGCCTCCCGGCCGGCGAAATCGGCGTTCGCCGCCACCGCCGCCTCCGCGAACGCTTCGCCCACCAGCACGTCGAGCCGACACACCTCCTCCATGGTGGTCCGCGCCGGCGGCAAGGTCGCGAGCAGGCGCGTGCGCGTCTCCGCCGGCCAGGGATGCTCGCGGTGGCCGAGCGGGCGGAGCAGGATGGTCTCGCCCCGCCGGGCGAGATCGGCGGCGGCGACATCGATCGCATCGACGGATGTGCCGGAGATCAGGCCGAGGACGATCATGCGAGCACAGGAATTCCCAAGCCTTACGACGGCGCCGTGCGCGCCTCATGCACGGTCTCGGGCATCTTCCACCAGACCAGGGCGAGCCCCGCCGCCGTCACCGCGGCGAGGGCGAGGAAGCCCACGGTGAAGCCAAGGCTCTGGGCGAGGAAGCCGATCACGGTGGTGCTGAGTGTGGCGCCGACGCCGGAGATGGTGCTGACCCCGCCAAGCGCGAAATTGTAGCGCCCGCTGCCCTTGGTGCAGTCGGCGACGATCAGCGGGGCCAAGATGCCGATGACCGCCGCGGTCAGTCCGCCGAGCACCTGCACGCCCACGAGGAACCAGGGGCCGAACGCCACGGCGAACAGGATCGCGCGCGCGAGCAGGGCGGCGAAGGCGGCGGCCAGCAGCCATTTCCGTCCCCACTCATCGGCCTTGCGCGCGATCCAGGCGGCGATCAGCGCCGTCGTGAGCTGCGGCACGACCACCAGCGCGGCGACCACGATCTCGGATTCATATTGGTAGTTCGCGGCGAGCCGCTCGCCAGCGAGCGGCAGCATGGAGGCGTTGGCGAACTGGAAGAGGAACAGGCACAGGGCGAAGACCATCAGCCGGCGGTTGCGCAGCAGGTGGTGCCAGGGGTCTGCCCCCGGCGCCTTGCGGCCCGTGGCGGCGCGGGCGCGCGCGTAGTCGATCTCGTCGCCGTTGATGAGCCAGAGGGCGAGGAACGCCGGGACGCAGAGCCCGGCGGCGGCGAGGAACGGCGCGCCCGGCGAGACGAAATGCCCAATCGCCCCCATGCCGGCGGCGGTCGCGGCGTTGCCGAGGGAATCGTAGCGGTGGTTGCGCCCGACCCGCGTGTGGTAGGCGCGGTGCCCGACCAGCCCAAGCCCGATCGCGGCCACGGCCGTCCGCACCGCGCCCCCGGTGACGCCGTGCATGAACTCTCCGGCGACCACTGGCAAATACATTGGGAAGAAGCCGATGAGCAGCGAGCCGGCGGCGATCAGCACCAGGCAGGCGGCGATCACCAGACGCTTGCGCCGCATCCAGTCCACCAGCGCCCCGGCCGGGGTCTGCGTCGCCAGGGCGACCGCGCTGTTGACCGTGATGACCGTGCCGATCGTGCCCTGCGTCCACCCGTGCTGGGCAAGGTAGACGGAGACGAAGGGACCAAACGCGGTCTCCACATCGGCGATGAAGAAATTGAGCCAATCCAGCCCGCGCTGGCTGCGTGCCGAGGGGGCCACGCGCGGCTTATCGCAAGGGGGGACAACCTGGTCCACGGCCATGGGTTACAAAACGGCGCCGATCCCCGCTGGTTGGGGTCAGCCACCACTCGATTCGTGCATGACGGTCTGCTCGTTCGCGTGCCGGACGTGGCGCGGCTTCGCGCCGTCCGGGATCGCCTCCGGCGTCAGCCCCAGCGCGCCGTAGAGCCGCTGGCTGGGGGGCCAGGCGTGTACCACGCTGCCCCGCCAAGCAACCGCCCCCCAAGCGCCGAGTGCCAGCACCAGGAGACTGGCGCCCCAGGCCAGAAGCAACGCAGCGGTGGCGCCCCGGATCGGCGGGGGCGGGGCGCCCACCGGCGCGACGGGCATCGGCGAGCGCGGTTCCGCTGGTTCCTGCGTACCGCCGGACGCCTCCGCCGCCGCTTCCGCGCCCTCAACCGGCTCACCCTGGACCACCCAATCGCATCCGCAGCGGGCACAGCGCAGCCGGCGGCGCCCGCCGAGGGCGGTCGGGGGCACCTGATAGGCGGCCGCACAGCGCGGGCAGACGAATCGCATCGGAACCGGGTCCACACGGCATCGTGACCAAGCCTGCGGCGCTATGCAATATTGTTTCGCCCCTTCCCGCGTCTCCGCCGGGAGTGGCAGAACATGGGACAGAGGCGGCGATGGTGCGATTCGAGGGCGTGAGCCTGAGCTACGCGGGGGCGGGGTCTGGGCCGGAGGTTCTGCACGACCTCACGCTGACGGTGCCGCGCGGCGTCTTCCGCTGGCTGCAAGGCCCGTCCGGAGCCGGCAAGACCAGCCTGCTACGGTTGATGTACCTGGCCATCCGGCCGACGCGCGGACGACTCTCCATCCTGGAGACGGAGATCGGGCGCGCGCCGCGCCGGACGCTCATGGCGCTGCGTCGTCGGATCGGCGTCGTTTTCCAGGATTTCCGCCTGCTCGACCATCTCTCGGCCTATGACAACGTTGCGTTGCCGCTGCGCCTGGCCGGCCGGCCGGAAGGGCAGATCCACGCGGATGTCGGCGAGATGATGCGCTGGGTCGGGCTGGCGAAGCGGCTCGATTCCCGCCCCGCCGAACTCGCGGGTGGGGAGCAGCAGCGGGTCGCCATCGCCCGCGCGGTGATCACCCGGCCCGCCCTGCTGCTCGCCGACGAGCCCACGGGCAACCTCGATGATGTCCAGGCCGAGCGGCTGATGCAGTTGTTCCAGGAGATGAACCGCCTCGGCACCACGGTGGTGGTGGCGACGCACAATGACCGCCTGGTGGCCCGTCACCCGGCCCCGGCGCTGCGCCTGGAAAGCGGGCGGCTGGTGGATCGATCCGGATGAGGCGTTCCCGCTCCCTGCGCCCGAGAGGATTTGACGAGCTCGGCCTGCGCCGCGCGCTCGCCGACCGGATGCTGCCGTTCCTCGTGGCTTCCATGGCGTTTCTCGCGGCGCTCGGTCTGGCGGGCTGGGTCGGCGCCGCGGCATTAGCGGCGCATTGGCAGGCGGGAGCGGCCGCGACGCTCACGATCCAGGTGCCGCGGCCGGAGGCCCCGGCCGCCGAGGGGGAGGGCACGCGGCTCGCTTCCGTGCTGGACAGGCTGCGGCAGGCGCCCTCGGTCCGCGCCGCGCGGGCGCTGTCTCCGGCGGAGCTCGCGGATTTGCTGCGTCCATGGCTCGGCCCCCAGGGGTT
>DATFDN010000459.1:0-2188 GCA_035252035.1 Acetobacteraceae bacterium
CCTCGTGGATGCGCAGCGGCGAGTTCGGCATCGACCCGCGCGCCCGCGCGGCACCCCTGGCGGCCCGTGCCGACGGGGTCGCGGCCTTGCGCGAGCGCCACCGCACCCTGATCGAGGCCGCGTGCGGCATCTTCGCCGACACGGCGGAGCTGCTGGCGGGCACCCACTCCATCCTGCTGCTCACCAGCCCGGACGGCATCGTGCTGGAAGCCGTGGGCGATCCGCAGACGCTGAGCGCGGGCGAGCAGATCCACTTGATGCGCGGCGGGGACTGGCGCGAGGCGGTGATCGGCACCAACGGCATCGGCACCGCGATCGCCACCGGCCGCCCGGCCCAGGTCCACGCGGCGGAGCATTTCTGCGAGGGGATCAAGAGCTGGACCTGCGCGGCCGCCCCCGTGCTCGACCTGACGCATGGGACGGTGCTCGGCATCGTCGATATCTCCGGCCCGCCGTCCACCTATCAGCGGACCAACCTGACGCTCGCGGTCAGCATCGCCCGGCAGATCGAGATGCGCCTCGACGAGCACGCCACCCGCGAGCGCGCCCGGCTGCTGGAGGCCTGCCTGGAGCGGCTGTCCTCGGCCGACGCGGCGGGGTTGCTGGCGATCGACCGGAACGGGCGCCTGGTGCATCGCTCGGGACGGGCGCCGCCGGCGCTGCGCGTCGGCGCGTGCCTGCCGGGACTCGGGCAGGAACTGCCGGTCGAGCAATGGTCGGACCATCTGCCGGACGGATTGCGCGCGGAGTGGTTCGACCCGGTCACGGTCGGGGACCGGACGATCGGGGCCATGGTGGTGATCCCGACCCGCCGCGCCGCCGTGCCGCTCCGGGGCCGGGCCACGCCGCATTCGGAGGCCGATCCGGACCGCAGCTCCTTCAGCGCCATCATCGGCGAGAGCCCGGCCATGCACGCCGCGCTGGACCGCGCGCGCTTGCTCGCCGACAAGCGCGTGACGGTGCTGATCGAGGGCGAAACCGGCGTCGGCAAGGAGTTGTTCGCCCGCGCCATGCATGGCGACAGCCCGGCCCCGTTCATTGCCTTCAACTGTGGCGCGGCCTCGCGCGAGCTGATCGCGGGCGAGTTGTTCGGCCATGTGCGCGGCGCCTACACGGGAGCGACCTCGGAAGGCCGGTCAGGCCGCTTCGAGCTGGCGCATGGCGGCACGCTCTGCCTCGACGAGGTGGGGGAGCTGCCGCTGGACGTGCAGCCGCTGCTGCTGCGGGCCTTGGAGGAGGGGGTGATCTACCGGCTCGGCAGTCCGCAGCCGCGCCGGGTGGATGTGCGGCTGCTGGCGCTGACCAACCGCGATCTTGGGGCGGAGGTGGAGGCGGGGCGCTTCCGCCGCGACCTGTTCTATCGCGTCGCGGTCACGCGCCTGCGCATCCCGCCGCTGCGCGAGCGCGAGGGCGACATCGACCGGCTGGTGGAGTATTTCAACCGCCAGCTTGCCGCCCGCCACGGCGTCGCGCCGCGCCGCTTCGGGGCCGAGGTGCGGGCGCACCTGCGCCGCTGCGACTGGCCGGGCAACGTGCGCGAGCTGCGCAACATGGTGGAGGGGCTGCTGCTGACCGCGGCGCGGCCGGAGGTGACGTTGGAGGAGATTCAGGCCGTCCTGCCGGCATCCCAACCCAGGTCCGGACCGGCGCGGGAGCAGGGCACGCCGTTGCCCTCCGGCGCGAGCCTGGATGCGACGGAACGCGCCGCGATCATCAACGCCGTGCTGGAAACATCGGGCAATCTCGCCCTGGCGGCGCGGATGCTCGGGATCTCGCGCAGCACGCTGTACCGCAAGGCGGCGCGGTACGGGATTAGCTTGCCGAGCGTCACGCGCGGCGCGGAGGCGGACAGAGGCGGTACGGAGCAGCCGATTGGGCATTGACCGGGCCGACCGCGTGCAACTGTGAGTTCCGACCTATCGGAACCCTCTCGCAAGGAGAGGGGAGACAAAGCAGGCGCGTGCGAAGGCGATCGGTCTTGATCCGAGGGACTATGACCGCCTTCGCGCCACGGCTGAAAGCTGGTCCCGTATCCAGCCATACTTTCGGCGCGGTCGAGCTTGGCGGCGCCTGGCGCAGTGAGTGATCCTGCGGGAATGGATTGCGCCCCTTACGCCTCTCCCGCTTGCGGGAGAGGTCGTCGCGCGCTTGCGCGGGCGGGTGAGGGGAGCGCTAGCAGGCCCTCACC
>DATFDN010000460.1:0-23498 GCA_035252035.1 Acetobacteraceae bacterium
CGGTGCCGATCCTGGGATTTCTTTCGTTCACGGTGGTCTTCTTCATGGGCCTGTTTCCCGGCCGCGTGCTGGGAGCGGAGCTCGCGGCGATTTTTGCGATCTTCACCAGCCAGGCCTGGAACATGGCCTTCAGCTTCTATCAATCGCTGCGCACGGTGCTGCATGAGCTCACCGAAGCCGCGCGCTGCTTCCAGCTCTCGCCGTGGATGCGCTTCTGGCGGCTCGAAGTGCCGTTCGCGGTGCCGGGCCTCGTGTGGAACACGATGCTGTCGATGTCGGGCGGCTGGTTCTTCGTCGTCGCCTCGGAGGCCGTCACCCTCGGCGAGAAGACCTGGACGCTGCCGGGAATCGGCTCCTATGTCGCGTTGGCGTTGGAAAGGCGGGACATCGCGGCGGTCGGCTACGCGATCGGGGCCATGCTGGTCGTAATCCTGCTTTACGATCAACTCCTGTTCCGGCCGCTGGTGGCCTGGTCCAGCAAGTTCCGCTTCGAGACCACGGCGGCCGTGGAGGCGGCCGATCCCTGGATGCTGCGGCTGGTGCGGCGGACCCACCTGTTGCGCGCGGCGCTCACGATGCTTGGCGATGCTATGAACTGGGCGGGAGGGCTGCGGCTCGGGCGCGGCGGCAGGCGCCGCGCCTTCCGGCCTCCACCGTCGCGGGTTGTGGATGCCGCTTGGCTGCTGGTGCTCGGCGTCGTGCTGGCCTGGGCGGCGTGGCAGCTCGCCAGCTTTGTCGCCGGTCAGCTCTCTTGGGCGGATGTGCGCGAGGCACTTCTGCTGGGCTGCGTCACCTTGGCGCGCGTGGCGGTGTTGATGGCGATCGCGACCCTGGTGTGGGTGCCGGTCGGGGTCTGGCTTGGGCTGCGGCCCGCCTGGGCGCGGCGCGCGCAGCCCGTGGCGCAGTTCTTGGCGGCGTTCCCTGCCAACCTGCTCTATCCGCCCTTCGTGCTGTTCATCGTGCATTTCCACCTGAACCCGGATATCTGGCTGACGCCGCTGATGGTGCTCGGGACGCAGTGGTACATCCTGTTCAATGTCGTCGCCGGAGCCGCCGCCTTCCCCGGCGACCTACGCGAGGCGGCGACGAATTTCGGCGTGCGCGGCTGGCTGTGGTGGCGGCGGGTGATGTTGCCGGGGGTCATGGCCTATTACGTCACCGGCGCGATCACCGCCTCGGGCGGGTCGTGGAACGCCTCGATCGTGGCCGAGGTCGCGTCCTGGGGCGAGACGAAGCTGGTGGCGAACGGGCTTGGTTCCTACATCGCGGACGCCACGGCAAAGGGCGCGATGGCCAAGGTGGTGCTCGGGGTCGCGGTGATGTCCGGCTTCGTGCTGCTCATCAACCGGCTGCTCTGGCGGCCGCTCTACGCCTATGCCAGCCGGCGCCTGACCCTGTCCTGACGGAGCGTGACGGATGCTGGATCGAGTCGCCTCGCCCACGTTGCTGGAAGTGCGCGGCTGCCGGCAGGCCTACCACAAGGAGGCGAGCGCCGAGCTCGTCGTGCTGGACGGCGTGAACCTCACCTTGCACGCGGGCGAGATGGTGGCGCTTCTGGGCCGGTCGGGCTCGGGGAAATCGACGCTGTTGCGCATCGTGGCGGGCCTGCTCCGGCCAACCGCCGGGGACGTGCTGTGGCACGGCAGGCCGATCGACGGGCCGCCCGTGGGGGTGGCGATGGTCTTCCAGAGCTTCGCCCTGTTCCCCTGGCTGACCGTGCAGGAAAATGTCGAGCTCGGGCTCGAAGCGCACGGGGTGCCGCGATTGGAGCGCGCCATGCGTGCGGAGCAGGCGATCGACCTCATCGGGCTGGGCGGGTTCGAGAGCGCCTATCCCAAGGAGCTCTCTGGCGGTATGCGCCAGCGCGTCGGTTTGGCGCGCGCGCTGGTCGTCCACCCGGACCTGCTGCTGATGGACGAGCCATTTAGCGCCTTGGACGTGCTGACGGCGGAGACGCTGCGCACCGACCTGATCGACCTGTGGGTGGAAGGGAAGCTGCCGCTCAAATCGGTGCTGATGGTGACGCACAACATCGAGGAGGCGGTCTTGATGTGCGACCGCATCCTTGTGTTCTCGTCCAATCCGGGGCGGGTCGCGCACGAGTTGCGCGTGCCGTTCCCGCACCCGCGCAATCGCCTGGACCCGGCCTTTCGCAAGCTGGTGGACGACATCTATGGGCTGATGACGCGGCGCCCGGATGCGGGGGCGAGGCCGCCCGGCTCCGTGTCGGCATCGATCAACACGCCCCTGCATCGGGTCGGCACCAACCTGATGGCGGGACTGATCGAGGCGCTGGCCGCGCCCCCCTATAACGGCCGCGCTGATCTGCCGGCGCTGGCGGGGGCGCTGCAACTTGAGTTGGACGACCTGCTCCCGCTGGGGGAGTCGTTGCAATTGCTGCATTTCGCGGTGCTTGCCGAGGGCGACATCGCCCTGACCGATTCCGGCCGGGCGTTCGCCGCCGCCGACACCGACGCCCGCAAGCGGCTCTTCGCCGCCGCCCTGCTCGCCAACGTGCCGCTGATCTCGATGATCCGGCACGTGCTGGACGACCGGTGGAACCACCGCGCCTCAGCCGTGCGCTTCCGCGACGAGCTGGAGGACCATATGTCCCCCGAATACGCCGACGACACGCTGCGCGCGGCGATCGCCTGGGGCCGCTACGCCGAACTGTTCAGCTACGACGAGGAGGCCGAGCAGTTCAGCCTGGAGGAGGTGGAGTAAGACCCCTCCTCCACCCCCTCCCGCAAGGGAAGGGGCACGCGGTACGACCCCCTCCCCTTGCGGGAGGGAGCCGGGGGGAGGGGCCGGACCGATCACCCCCGCGCCGGCTCGCGCGTCGGCAGGGGCGGCGGAGCGGGGCGGAGCTGCCGCCGGTCCCCAACGCGGCGGGTGAATTGCGTGGCGTCCAAGTATTCGAGCAGGGGGACGCTATATTTGCGGGAGATCCCGAGCGCCGCGCCCGCGTCGCTGACCAGCAGGCCAGGTCCAGTCGCCAGCAGGGGGCGCAGGCGGCGGCGCGCTTCCTCGATCGCCTCGCGGTGGAACAAAATTTCCCGCTTTTGCGCCTTGTCGGGCGCGCGAATCAGCACGCCCTCGCGCACCAGCCGGTCCAGCGCGCGGCGCGTCGCGACATCCGGGGGCTTGTCCGTGGGCGGCGACAGGCCGGCGCGCAGGAACGCGGTGGTCAAGCTGCTCGCGAGCTTGTCCTCGCTCAGCTTCCGCGCTTGTTCATGCTCGGCGCGAATGAGGCGGATGCGGCTGGCCCGCTCGATCCGGCCCGCCGCCACGAGGCGGGCGAGGGCCATGTCCAGCACCTCCGGCCCGCTGCCGGGGAGCGCGGCGCGAAGCTGATCGCGCGGCAAGCCTTCCGGGTGGGCGGCCCAATGCGCGTCCAGCGCGCGCAGCACGTCGGCGGCGGTGCGCTCCACCGCGGGCGCGGCAGCCGCGACCCCGCTCCCGATCACGGCCGGCATCTTGGAGAGTGCCGCCGCGATCCGGGCCGGCGAGAGGCCGGCGAGGCGGGCCAGCGCGATCAGCTTCGCGCCGCGTGGGCCAGTCCGGTCGAGCGCCGCCGCCAGTATGGCCTCGGGCGTGGCGCGGGCGAGCGTCTCCAGCCAAGCCATGGATGGCGGATCGGCGCGGCGCAGCCGCACGGCCTGCGCGTCCAGCACCCGCCCTCCGGCGACCACGCGCAAGGGCGAGGTCAGGCGCAGGATGACGTGTTCGCCGACGGGGAGCGCGATGCGCGGCGCGCAGCGGAGCTGCGCAAGGCATGTCTCCCCTGGGGCCAGCTCGGCGCGGTCGAGCAGGCGAACAGTCGCCTCGGTCTCGCTGGTGGCGAACAGGAGGCGAAGCTTTGTCGCCGAGCCGAGCGGGGCGGGGGCGCTGGGAGCGGCCCGAAGTGCCACGGAGAGCCAGGCGGACGGGCTGAGCAGGCCGGGCGTTGCCAGCGCCAAGCCAGGACGCGCCTCCGCCGTCTCGATCGCGCGCAGGTTGACGGCGACGCGCTGGCCCGGCGCGGCGGCCGCGGTTCCCAGCCCGCGAACCTGCACGCCGCGCACCCGGACCCGGTTCCCCTTGGGCACCAGCTCCACGTCCTCGCCCACCGCGATCGGACCCCAGCGCAGCGTCCCGGTGACAACCGTTCCGTGTCCCGCGATCGTGAAGGAGCGATCAATCGGCAGATAGCCCAGGCCGCGATCAACGGGACGGCGGGCGCGCGCCGCCAGATCCCGGAGCGCGTGCTTGAGAACCTCGATCCCCCTGTTGGCGACCGGAGAGACCAGGATCGGGGCAGGCGCCTCCAACCCCAAGCCGGCCGCCAGCGACGCGGCCTCGGCCGCGACGGAACTGGCCCGTTCGGGCGGGACGAGATCGCATTTGGTGACGGCGATCACGGCGGCCCGGACACCGAGCAGGGCCGCGACCTCAGCGTGCTCGATCGTCTGCGGCTTGATGCCCTCGTTCGCCGCCACCACCAGCAGCACGGCGCCGATCCCGGTGGCGCCCGCGATCATTGTGCGCAGGAAGCGCTCGTGCCCTGGCATGTCGATGAGGTCGAGCACGGTGCCGCCCCGATCGAACGCGAGATGGGCGAACCCGAGGGCAATGGAGATACCCCGCCGCCGCTCCTCTGGCAGACGGTCGGTCTCGATGCCCGTCAGCGCGCGGACAAGGGCGGTCTTGCCATGGTCCACATGGCCGATGACGCCGATGATCAGGGTCGAGGCCAAAGGCATGGGCGCCTCAAGTCGCACGCCGGCGCCAGTCAGGCAAGGCAAGGCGGGCGCTCGTCCAATCATTCCGCTTGCGCGAGTTTGCGCGATGTGGCTCGGTTGCGCGGAGGACAATCGGGACGGAGGGTTCGATGCGCATGAGGGCAGGCCTGGCTGCACTCGGGACCGCGATGCTGCTCTCGGCGGGAGGGGCGCTCGCCCAAGCACCCGAGACGGGTGCCACGCCGGCGCCAGCTCCACAGGCACAAGCACCGGCGCCCGCCCCGCCCGCGCCGGCGGCAGCCCCCGCCGAACAGCCGGCGCCAACGGCGAACGCGAAGTACCGGAGCAAGGACGGCGATTTGCGCGCCGCGGCGCTGATCGGCACGACGGTCTACAACGACCAGAAGCAGACGATCGGCACCATCAGCGACTTGCTCGTGGACAAGGACAGCAAGGTGGCGAAGGCCGTGCTGTCCGTGGGCGGCTTCCTGGGAGTCGGCAGCCGCCTGGTCGCCGTTCCCTTCGCCGATTTGCGGATCGAGCCGGATCGGGTCGTGTTGCCCGGAGCCACCAAGGTCTCCCTGGAGAACCTGTCCGCCTTCCAGGCGGGCGGGTAACAAACCAGTGAGATTCGCCCCGCTCTGCGTTTTGTGCATCGCACTCAAGCCAGGTGGGCCAAAATGGCCGCGACCTGCCGAACGACAAGATACCGAACGCGGAGGACCGGATGCACGATGTCCAGACGCCTGAGGCGGAGGCCCTCCGGCTGGACCGCTTCCAAGCCGTCCGCGCCCACACGGAGCGCCTGGCCGGGGCTCTGACACCCGAAGACCAGTGCGTGCAGTCCATGGCGGATGCCAGCCCGGCCAAGTGGCATCGGGCGCACACGACCTGGTTCTTCGAAGAATTCCTGCTCCGGCCGTTCCTCCCAGATTATCGGCCCTTCGATCCGGATTTCCGGTACCTGTTCAACTCGTATTACGAGGCCGTCGGGGCTCGGCACCCGCGCCCCTCGCGCGGTTTGCTGACCCGCCCTTCGGCCGAGCGGATCGGCGCCTATCGCGCGCACGTGGATGACGCCATGGCGCGGTTGCTGCGCGATCCGCCGATCCCGGCCGGGCCGCTGATCGAGCTCGGCCTCCAGCATGAGCAGCAACATCAGGAACTGCTCCTGACCGACATGCTGCACGCCTTCGCGCAAAACCCCCTCTCACCCGCCGTCCTGCCGGGCTGGCGCGCGCCCCAAGGCAGTCCCGGACCGACCCGGTTCATGACCCTTGACGGCGGGCTCGCGCGCATCGGCCATGACGGCTGGGGATTCTGCTTCGACAACGAGACCCCAGGGCACAGCGTGTTCCTGGAGCCGTTTCAGATCGCCGATCGGCTGGTCCGCAACCACGACTGGCTGGCGTTCATCCAAGGCGGCGGCTACCGGACGCCCACGCTCTGGATGTCCGATGGCTGGGCGCTCGTTCAGGCCGAGCGGTGGGCCGCGCCGCTTCATTGGCGCCAGCATGACGATGCCTGGCTGGAAATGGGCCTGGGCGGCTTGCACGCGCTCGAACCCGAGGCGCCGGTCCGGCACATAAGTTGGCACGAGGCCGACGCCTACGCACGCTGGGCCGGCGCGCGCCTGCCGACCGAGGCGGAGTGGGAGGTGGCGGCCGCTCGTCACGCCCTGCGCGAACAGAGCGATCATGCCTGGCAGTGGACCGGGAGTGCCTATCGACCCTACCCCGGCTTCCGCCCGCCTTCCGGGGCCGTGGGGGAATACAACGGCAAGTTCATGATCGGCCAAATGGTGCTGCGCGGCGGTTCGCTCGCGACCCCGCCGGGACATGCAAGGCCGACGTACCGGAATTTCTTCCATCCCGACAAGCGCTGGCAGTTCACCGGCCTTCGGCTGGCCCGCGACGTCTAGCCCCTGGAGTCGCCATGCCGGACGATAGGATCGCTCGCGCTGAACCGGCCGACGCGCGCGTCGCGCGGATGGCACTGCGGGGATTGCTCGCGCAGCCGAAGACTCTGCCTCCGACGCTTTTCTATGACGAGGCGGGATGCGCGCTGTTCTACCAGATCACCAGGCTGCCGGAGTACTACCTGACCCGCACCGAACTGGCGCTCCTGGACGAGATCGCGCCGCAGGTCGCCGCTTCCGTCACCGCGCCGGCCGCGCTGATCGAATACGGGGCGAGCAGCGAAGCCAAGGCCGCGAGGCTGCTGGACCGGACCGACGCGGCGGGGGGCGCGATTTTCCCCACCTATGTGCCGATCGACGTGGCCGAAACGGCGTTGCTGGCCATGGCCGACCGGCTGGCCACGGCCCGGCCGGCGCTTCGGGTGCTTCCCGTGGTGGCCGATTTCCTCCAGCCCGTGCAGTTGCCGCCCGCCCTGGACCGGCTGAGCCGGCTTGGGTTCTTCCCCGGCTCCACGATCGGCAACCTCGACCCGGCCCAGGCGCGGCAATTCCTGGCGCAAGCGCGCCGCACCTTGGGACAGGGCGCCCGAATGCTGGTGGGCGTCGATCTGCGCAAGGACGCGGCGTTGCTGATCCCGGCCTATGATGACGCGGCGGGCGTCACCGCCGCGTTCAATCTCAACATCCTCCGCCGACTCAACCGGGAGGCGGGCGCGGATTTCGACCTTGGCGGCTTCGCGCACCGCGCGGTGTGGAACGATGCCGAGGGCCGGATCGAGATGCATCTGGTGAGTCTCCGCCCCCAGACGGCCCATCTGGCCGGGCATACGATCCGCTTTGGGCCAGGCGAAACGATCCACACGGAAAACAGCTACAAGCACACTCCCGACGGTTTCCGCGCCATCGCGCGCGCGGCCGGCTGGCGCGCGGAGCGGATGTGGACCGACGCGGCCGGGCTGTTCTCGCTGCATCTGCTGAGCGGCTAAAACGCCTCGACGGGGTGGCTGCCTAGTGATAAGGCCCCTGCCCGCCCCATCGCCGTGAGCGAGCTTCGAACCGAGATGCGCCGTCTTGCCTCGTCAGGGCTACGCGCCCTGGGCCTCAGCCTCCTCCTCCTCGCGTTCGCGGTCTCCGGCCGTGCGCAGGAGAAGGTTGTCAACGTCTACAATTGGACCGACTACATCGATCCGGCGGCGATCACCCGTTTCGAGAAGGAGACCGGGATCAAGGTCCGCTACGACGTGTACGACAGCCTGGAGACGCTGGAGGCCAAGATGCTCGCCGGCCACTCGGGCTACGACATCGTGGTGCCGACCAACGAGCCGACCTTCTCGCGGCTCATCAAGGTGGGCGCGCTGGCCGAGATCGACCGCGCCGCCGTGCCGAACTGGGCGAATCTCGATCCCGATTTGATGCGGAAAGTCGCCGCCTCGGACCCCGGCAACCGGCATGGCGCGATTTATCTGTGGGGGACCACCGGGCTGGGCGTGAACCCGGCGAAAGTGCAAGCGGCCCTGCCGAATGCGCCTGCCGACTCCTGGACCTTGCTGCTCAATCCGGACAACGCGCGCAGGCTGGCGCCGTGCGGCATCTACATGATGGATTCAGCCACCGATGTGATTCCCTCGATCCTGCATTATCTCGGCAAGAATCCCAACAGCACGGACACCGCCGATCTCGCCGCTGTGGAGCACGCGTTGATGGCCATTCGGCCCTATATCCGCACCTTCGCGTCCGGCGGCGCGCTGGAGGCCCTGGCGACGGGCGAGGCATGTCTCGCGCTCGACTACTCCGGCGATGTCGCGCAGGCGCAGGCGCGGGCGCGTGAGGCGGGACGCGGAGTGACGGTGCGCTACGTCCTGCCGCGAGATGGCGCGCAACTCGGCTTCGACATGCTGGCGATTCCCGCCGACGCGCCGCATAAGGAAGCGGCGCTGGCCTTCATCAACTTCCTGCTGCGCCCGGATGTGATGGCGGGCATCACCAACGTCACGCGCTACCCGAACGCGGTCCCGGCCAGCCGTCCGATGATTCGCCCCGAGCTGCTGGCCGATCCCGCCATCTACCCGACCCAGGCGGAGGACACGCGCCTCTTCACCATCGGCCCGGTGCCGAGTGCCGCCGAGCGGCAGCGCACCCGGATGTGGGCGCGGTTCAAGGCTGGCCAGTAGCGGATTGGCCGAGCCTTCATCCCTGCTGCGCATCGAGGGTCTGACGGTCCGCTTCGACGCGGTCACGGCGCTCGACGCGCTCGATCTGGAGGTGGGCGCGGGCGAGCTGTTCGTGCTGCTCGGCGGGTCGGGGTCGGGCAAGACCACGTTGCTGCGCGCCATCGCCGGCTTCGTGCGCCCCGATGCGGGACGCATCCTGCTGGATGGGGCCGACCTCGCATCGTTGCCGCCCCATCGGCGGCCGGTGAACACGATGTTCCAGTCCTACGCGCTGTTCCCGCACATGTCGGTGGCGGGCAACATCGCGTTCGGGCTGCGCCAGAAGGGCGCGAGCCGGCGCGAGGCGGCGGCGCGGGTCGATGAGATGCTGGATCTGGTGCAGCTCTCCGGGTTCGGCGCGCGCCGTCCGCACGAGCTGTCCGGCGGGCAGCAACAGCGCGTCGCGCTGGCCCGCAGCCTGGCGCCGCGTCCGAAATTGCTGCTGCTCGACGAGCCGCTGTCGGCGCTCGACCGCAATTTGCGTGAGCAGACAAGGCAGGAGCTGGTGCGCCTGCAACGCGCGCTGGGGACGACCTTCATTTTGGTCACGCACGACCAGCACGAGGCGCTGTCGGCGGCGAGCCGGATCGGCGTGATGCGGGGCGGGCGATTGGCCCAGGTGGGCACGCCGAAGGCGGTGTATGAGCGTCCGCGCAGCCGGTTCGTGGCGGAGTTCCTTGGCGCGGCCAACATTCTCCCCGCCACGATTCACGGCACGACGCCGGACGAACTGGTGTTGAAACTGGACGGCACCGGCGCGTGCGTCACGGCGGCCTCGCATACCGCTTTGCCGGTCGGCCGTTCGGTGATGCTGGCCGTGCGGCCCGAGCGGCTGCGGCTCGGCGCGGAGGAGGGCGCGAACCATCTGGAAGGGATGGTGGCCGAAGCGACTTATGGCGGGGAAACCCTGGTGCAAGCCGTCCGGCTGGCGGATGGGTCCGTAATTCGCGCGGCCATTCCGCTGAAGCGAGGCCTCGATGCGCAGCGTTTGACGCCGGGAAGTAGGGTCACGCTGACCTGGGACAAGGAGGCGGCGATTGTGCTGGAGGGATAAGCTTCCGCTGCTTCTCACAGAGAGACCTGGTATCAGGCATACACGGCGGAACTCGGTCATTCGGACCGCGTTCGACCTGGAGTCACTTCGGTAGAGGACTTGCGATGCGACCGACTGCTACTCTCGCCTTTGCGCTCGCGCTTGCCGGCGGCGCGACGACGGCCTTTGCGGACATGCCCGGCCCCGATTGGATGCCTTTCGAGCAGGTCGTCCAAAAGCTCAAGGAGGCCGGCTATACGCAAATCGCCGAACTTCAAGCCGACGATGGGCACTGGGAAGGAGAGGGCATGAAGAACGGCCGGAAAATGGAGTTCCATGCCGATCCGCGAACCGGAGTCATCACCTCCGAACATCCAGACTGATGGCGTAGATCAGGTTTAGCAATAGTTGCCCGGCCTGTCCGGATCGACCGGCCCTCTCGAAGGCGATTTCGGCGAGCGGCTGCTCGCCCGGAAGGGCAAGGTTCCGAAGGGAACATTCTTTGCGGGTTGGCATTCCGCCTGGGTGGCTTTCAGTCGGGTCAGAAGATTGCCGCGCTGAACGACGCCACGATTTACCTGCACGCCCTGGAGCGCGGATATACGGTCCTGACACGCAACACCCGCGACTTCGACCTCATGAACCAGATCATACCGTCCGGCCGAATACTGTTTCACAAGCCTCTTGATCTGGCATGAGGCGATCCAGCCACACTCCGACTCTCCTCCCTGTCTGGGCCTGGTTGGCGCTGTTCCTGTTCGCGCCGCTGCTCATCGTGCTGAAAATCGCCTGGTCGGAAGCGGCGGACGCGGTTCCGCCCTATGCGCCGCTGTTGACGGCGGACACGGGACTTCGGCTGCACGCGAGCACAGCGGCGTTCGCGCAGGTTCTGACCGATCCGCTCTACCGGCGGGCGCTGGCCTTGAGCGTGACCATCGCGGGTCTTTCCACGGCACTCTGCCTCGCGATCGGATATCCGATGGCGCTCGCCATCGCGCGCGCGCCGGCGCGGCGCCAGGGCTTGCTGCTGATCCTGGTCATGCTCCCGTTCTGGACCGGGTTCCTGATGCGCCTGAACGCCTGGATCGGGCTGCTCCAGGATGGCGGCTGGATCGTCCGCACCGTCGCGTGGCTGGGAGCGGCCCCGGCGCCCCATCTGCTCTATACCCAAGCGGCGGTGTACCTGGGCATGGTCTACACGTATCTGCCTTTCATGGTGCTGCCGCTCTATGCGCGGCTCTCGAAGCTTGATCCCACACTGCTGGACGCGGCGGCGGATCTCGGCGCCTCGCCCGCGCGGGTCTTCCTGGCCGTCACTTTGCCCTTGTCCCTGCCCGGCGTCTGGGCGGGCGTGCTGCTCGTGTTCGTCCCGGCGCTTGGCGAGTATGTCATCCCGGAACTGCTGGGCGGTCCGCAGGCGCAGATGCTGGGCCGGGTTCTCTGGGAGGAGTTCTTCGCGAACCGCGACTGGCCGACCGCCTCGGCGCTGGCCATCGTCATGTTGGCCTTGCTGGCCATGGCGGCGTTGCTCGGCATGGGCGCGCGGTACGCCATGGCCGCGACCCGGCGGGTCCGCCCATGAGGCGCCGCGGGCGCGGTCTGATCGCGTGGCTGATCGCCTGCTACGCCTTCCTGTACGCGCCGATTGCGTTCCTGATCGCGCTGAGCTTCAACAATGCCCGCCTCGTCACCGCCTGGACGGGGTTCTCGACGCGCTGGTACGCCGCGCTGTGGCACGACCAGAGCCTGATCGAAGCGGCCGCGCTCTCGCTGCGCGTCGCCGCGATGTCGGCGACGCTGGCGCTGGCCATCGGCACGCTGGCGGGATACGCGCTCGCCCGCTTTCCGGGCTTCCCTGGACGGACCTTGTTCCGCGCCTCCCTCGCCGCGCCGCTGGTCATGCCGGAGGTGGTCACGGGCCTTTCGCTGCTGCTGCTGTTCGTGGCCTTGGAACAGACGGTCGGCTGGCCGGCCCGGCGCGGCGCCTTGACGGTCACGCTGGCGCACGCCTCCGTCTCGGTCGCCTACATCGCCGTCGTGGTCCGCGCGCGCCTGGCCGACACGCCGCCGGAGCTGGAGCAGGCGGCGATGGACCTGTACGCGCCGCCGTGGCGGGCCTTCGTGTTGGTCACGCTCCCGCTGCTCTCGCCGGCCCTGGTATCGGGCTGGCTGCTCGCCTTTACCCTGTCGCTCGATGATGTCGTGGTGGCGAGCTTCACCACCGGCCCTGGCGCCTCCACGCTGCCGATGGTCGTGTTCTCGTCCGTGCGCCTGGGACCGACGCCGGAGCTTTATGCGCTGGCGACGGTGATCGTGGGCCTGGTTGCCGCCGTGCTGCTGGGCGGCTGGCGGCTGTGGCACGGCCGCCTTGGGTGATGCACCACCTCCGGGAGGAGGGTTCCGATCGCTCAGGATTTCGGGCCGCCGGCACAACAGACCAGCCCCCCTCTCCGAAGCGATTGCCCGCAAGCGCCCCGTTCGGTAGGGTCCGCCGCCTTGCATAGCCGAGCGAGTTCCATGCGCCTGACCGCCGACCGTCTCGACCGGATCAGCCCCAGCCTGACCATCGCCGTGGCCACGAAGGCGCGGCAGCTCCAGGCGGCGGGGCGTGATGTCATCAGCCTGTCCGCCGGAGAGCCGGATTTCGACACGCCCCGCAACATCAAGCAGGCCGCGATCGCCGCGATCGAGGCGGGCGAGACGAAATACACCGACGTCGCCGGCACGCCGAAGCTGCGCCAGGCGGTCGCGGCCAAGTTCCTGCGGGATTCCGGGATCGACTACAAGCCGGAGGAAATCATCATCTCGACCGGCGGCAAGCAGGTGATCTTCAACGCCATGCTGGCCACGCTCAACCCCGGCGACGAGGTCATCATCCCGAGTCCCTGTTGGGTGAGCTACCCCGACATTGTCGCTCTCGCCGACGGCAAGCCGGTGCTGGTCCCCTGCGGGCAGAACACCGGCTTCAAGCTGCGCGCGGAGGCGCTAGAGGCGGCGATCACGCCAGCCACGCGCTGGCTCATGCTGAACAACCCCTGCAACCCGACCGGCGCGGCCTACAATGCCGAGGAGCTGCGGCCGCTCTGCGACGTGCTGATGCGCCATCCGGATGTCTGGGTGTTCACCGACGACATCTACGAGAAGCTTGCCTATGACGGGTTCAAGCCGGCGACGATCCTGGAGGTGGAGCCGCGGCTGCGGCCACGCACGGTGACGATGAACGGCTGCTCCAAGGCGTACGCGATGACCGGCTGGCGCATCGGCTATGCCGGCGCCCCCGTCCCGCTCATCAAGGCGATGGACAAGCTCCAGAGTCAGTCCACCGCCAATCCGTGCTCGGTCAGCCAGGCGGCGGCGGTGGAGGCGCTGAACGGCCCGCAGGACTCCATCCCCGCCATGGCACAGGTCTATCAGCAGCGGCGGGATCTGATCATCGCGGCGCTGAACCGCGCGCCGGGGATCACCTGCCATCGCCCGGAAGGCGCGTTCTACGTCTTTCCCGGCATTCATGGCTGCATCGGCCGGACCTCGCGCGGCGGCACCCGGATCACCAATGACGAGGCGTTCGTGACGGCGCTGCTGGATGAGGAAGGTGTGGCGACCGTGCATGGCGCGGCGTTCTGCTATCCGGGTCATTTCCGCATCAGCTACGCGACCGCGACCGAGTTGTTGGAAGAGGCGGGACGGCGCATCCAGCGCTTCTGCGAAGGGCTGTCCTGATGCCCGCGCTGGCCGCCCGGCTCGGCCGTGCCCAGGTCGCGGCCAGCACCACCATGACCATCCGTGCCCGCGAATTGCGCGCGCAGGGCGCCGACGTGATCGCCTTGACCTTGGGCGAGCCCGCCTTCCCGACGCCCCGCGTGGCGATCGAGGCGGGATACCAGGCGGCCTTGCGAGGCGAGACGAAATATCCGCCGCAGGACGGGGTGCCGGCGCTGAAGCAGGCGGTCCAGCGCAAGTTCCGCCGCGACAACGGGCTTGCGTTCGAGCTGGACGAAATCGCCGTCTCTAATGGCGGCAAGCAGGCCATCTTCAACGCGCTCGCCGCGACCGTCGATCCGGGCGACGAGGTGGTGATCCCGGTGCCGTCGTGGAACGCCTATCCGCTGATGACGCGGCTGCTGGACGGGGTGCCGGTGTTCGTCCCCTGTCCGCAGAACAACGGCTTCAAGCCGCGCGCCGAGGACATCGCGCAGGCGATCACGCCGCGCAGCAAGTGGCTGATCCTGAACAATCCGAACAACCCGTCCGGCGCCGCCTGCTCGGCCGATGAGCTTGCCGCCATCGCCGAGGTCATGCGCCGGCATCCGAATCTCTGGATCATGTCCGATGACATGTACGAGCATCTGGTGTTCGACGGGTTCCGCCACGCCACGATGGCCGCCGTCGCGCCCGATTTGCGCGACCGCGTGCTGACGATCAGTGGCGTGTCCAAGACGTACGCCATGACCGGCTGGCGAATCGGCTTCGCCGCCGGTCCGCGCGCGCTGGTCAAGGCGATGGTCAACATGCAGGGCCAGGTCACGGCGGGCGTCTCCACGGTGGGGCAAGCAGCAGCCGCCGCCGCGCTCGACGGTCCCCAGGACGGGATCGGCGAGATGGTCGTGGCGTACCAGCGCCGGCGCGACATGGCGGTGGAGATGCTGAACGCCTGTCGCGGCGTGAACTGCCACAAGCCGGAGGGCGCGTTCTACGTGTTCCCGAATATCGCCGGCTGCCTCGACCGGACCACCCCGGCCGGACGCCGCATCGCCACCGACGCGGATTTCGCGCTGGCCCTGCTGGAGGAGGCGCACGTCGCGGTGGTGGCCGGCGCGTCCTACGGCATGAGCCCCTATGTGCGGGTCAGCACCGCCGCCGATGATGATGTGCTCGCCGAGGGATGCCGCCGGATACAGCGTTTCTGCGCCTCGCTGCGCGATTGACCTTTTCGCCTCCCCTTCCCTTGCGGGAGGGGTTGGCGCGGCCCAGGCCGCCGATCTTACCCATCCGTCAGGAACCGGAAGATCGTGGTCGAGCGGAATGTCTGGCCAGGCCTCAGCTCGGTGGACGGGAAATTCGGGTGATTGGGCGAATCCGGGAAATGCTGGGTCTCCATGGTGAAGGCCGCGGTTTGCCGGTAGGCCTTGTTCGCCGAGCCAATGATCGATCCATCGAGATAGTTGCTCGTATAGACTTGCAGTCCAGGCTCGGTGGTGTCCACTTCCAGGATGCGCCCCGTCCGCGGGTCGTAGGCTCGCCCGGCCTGGGTGAGCGCGCC
Organism: Acetobacteraceae bacterium; assembly: GCA_035252035.1. Taxonomy (GTDB): domain Bacteria; phylum Pseudomonadota; class Alphaproteobacteria; order Acetobacterales; family Acetobacteraceae; genus DATFDN01. Next base: position 15,143 of record DATFDN010000460.1, read on the forward strand.
GAGCTGCGGCTTGTTCAGCACCCAGTTGTGGTCGTACCCATGCGCGAGCACGAGTTGGGGAAATGGGTCGCGCAGACGCGCCCCGATAGGCGTCAGCCTGCGGAAGTCCATTGGCGTGCCCGCGACCGGATCGATCGCACCAGTCGGGATCTGGGTCGCGTCCGTGGGCGTGTACCGGTCGGCGTCGATCTCAAGCAACTGGTCCTCAACCGAACCCGAGCCGTTGCCCGCCAGGTTGAAATAGGCGTGGCTGGTGAGGTTCACCACGGTGTCCTTGTCCGTGGTCGCCTCATAGTCGATGCGCAGGGCGTTGTCGTTGCCGAGCGTATATGTCACCGCCACCCGCATCGTGCCCGGATATCCCTCCTGGCCGTCGGGACTCGTGTAGGTGAGGACTGCACCGACGCTGCTCTCCCCCTTCTGGGTCTTCACGCCCCAGATCTGCTTGTCGAAACCTTTGGGGCCGCCGTGCAGGGAGTTCGGTCCGTTATTGATCGGCAGGTGATAGGTTTGCCCATCCAGCGTGAACTGGCCCTTCGCGATGCGATTGGCGTAGCGCCCAACGATGGCGCCGAAATAGGGGTTTACGGTCTCGTAGTCGCGCAGCGACTTGCATCCCAGCGTCACGTTGCCGAAATGGCCCTCGCGATCGGGCGCGTCGATCTCGGTGATGATGCCGCCATAATCCAGGAACTTGACCGTAAGCCCGTTGTCGTTGCGGAGCGTGGTGATCGTCACATCTTGACCGCTAGCGGCTTTTCCGTAGGGCGCGCTGTCGATCGTGCCCGCCGTCGCCGTCGCGCCGGCCCCTCCAACAAGCGCAGCGCACAGCGAAACGGCGAGAACGCCGCGACGATCGGCCGTGCAACAATAGGTCATCCCTGATCCTCCCGGACTTGCCTGATGCGACGCGCTCTCTGGCGCCTGTGAAAAAGGATGACACCCTGAATGCCGGACGACAATGTGAAGCCTGTGACGATTGCCGCGCCCTCGCCGCATGGTCATGACGGCGCGATGATCCGCTTCGGCGTTGATGCCGATGCCGAAGGCTTTATCGCGCTGATCGGCGCGTGTTGGGCCGAGTACCCGGGTTGCGTTCTGGATGTCGATGCCGAGGCGCCCGAGTTGCGCGCGCTGGCGAGCCATGTGCGTGGCAAAGGTGGCGCGCTGTGGACGGCCGAGCGCGCCGGGCAGGCGGTGGGGATGGTGGGCATCCATCCCGAACAGCCGGGAAATGCGCATATACCGACCCTCTCCCCCGCCAAAGGCGGGAGAGAGGGAGAAAACTGCTGGGCGATCTCGCGCTTCTATATCGATTGATCGCTGCGCGGCGCCGGCCTTGCCGACCGCCTGCTGGACCAGGCGGAGGGCCATGCCATTGCCGCCGGGGCTCGGCGCCTCGCTCTCTGGACGGACACGCGCTTCGAGCGTGCGCACCGCTTCTATGAACGGCGGAGCTATGTCCGCTCCGGGCCGGTCCGCGCGCTTGCCGACCTATCGCATTCGATCGAGCTCCACTACGCGAAGCCAGTGCGGGGCATCGAAGCGCTCGACCCGGCCGCCATCGCCTCGGCGGAAGCCCGGCTGGCCGCCATCCTGCGCGCCTGTGCCGATGCCGACGCGTCCGTCTGGTTCCTGCCACCGCTCACCGAGGCGGCCGCGCGCGGTTTTTGGCGCCGCGCGGCCGCTTCCGTAACGGCTGGCGATCGCGTGCTCCTAGGGGCCTGGGCGGATGGGACTCTGGCCGGCACGGTCACGCTCGACCTCGCGACGCCCCCGAATCAGCCGCACCGGGCGGAGATCGCCGCATTGCTGGTGCATCCTGCCTTTCGCCGCCGAGGCCTAGCGAAGGCGTTGATGGCGGGGGCCGAGACGGAGGCGCGTCGGTTGGGCCGGCGCTTGCTCACGCTCAACACGCGCGCGGGCGGCTGGATGGAGGAGCTTTATTGAGGCCTGGGATGGCAAGAGGCCGGCCGCGTTCCAGGCCACGCGCTCGACGCGGAGGGCACGGAATGCGGCGCGGTGCTGTTCTACAAGCGGCTGGAGGGGTGATCCAGACGGCTACATCTGGACCACTTCGGACAGCTCGAACGTGGCGCCCGGCGGGTTCTCGCCGATGCGCAACGTGTTCTTGCTGGGAAAGATATACGGCGGCACGGGCAGGTTGTTGGGCGCCGGCACGTTGGAATAGACCCGTCCCGCCAGGTCGTATTTGGAACCGTGGCACGGGCAGAAATAGCCGCCCGGCCAGTTGGGCACGGGCTCGGTCGCGCTCGGCTTCGGCAGGTACGCGGGCAGGCAGCCGAGATGGGTGCAGATGCCGACCATCACCGCGAACTCGGGCTTGACCGAGCGATGCCAGTTGTCGGCGTAGGGCGGCTGCTGGAGCACCTTGGAGTTGGGATCCGCGAGCTGGGAGACGAGCTTCGGATCTTGCAGCGTCTTCAGCATCTCGGGCGTCCGATTGACAATCAGGATCGGATTGCCGCGCCAGCGGACCACGATCTGCTGACCCGGCTCGATCTTGCTGATGTCGAGATCGAGCGGCGCCCCGGCGGCGATCACGTCGGCGGCCGGGTTCATCGTATCGATGAGCGCCCACGCCACGGCGGCGGCGCCGATGAACGTGAAGGCGCCGGTCACAAGGCCGAGGAAGTCGCGCCGCGTCCCCTCCGGGCCGTGTCCCTCTGGCTCGTTCGGGCCAGGCGCAGTCGGATGGAGGGTGGTGGTCGAGGACATCCTGGCACTCCCTTTCCAGGGCGCATCGGCTCCGCCCTGTCGCGAGGGCGCAAAATCCGTCATGTTCCCGCGCGGATCAACCCAGGAAATGGGGAGGGGGCATGATTACGCCATCCTTCGCGCGGACCATGGCCGCCTACAATGCTGAGATGAACCGGCGGCTCTACGCGGCCGCGGACAGGTTGAGCGATGCCGAGCGCCGGGCGGACCAGGGCGCGTTCTGGTCCTCGATCCATGGCACGCTCTGTCACCTGGTCTGGGCGGACCAGATGTGGATGTCCCGCTTCGCCGGCTGGCCGAAGCCCGCGACGGTGCAGCGCGACAGCGCAACGATGATTCGGGATTGGGAGACGCTGCGCGCGGCGCGGGTGGAGGCGGACGCCGGCATCGAGGCCTGGACGGCGGGGCTGGACGAGGCGTGGCTGGCGGCGGATCTGACCTGGTTCAGCGGCGCGGCCCAGGCAGAGCGGCGCAAGCAACGCGGCTTCCTGCTCGCGCACTTCTTCAACCACCAGACGCATCACCGCGGCCAAGCCCATGCTCTGCTGACGCGATACGGACAGAAGACGGGAGACACCGATTTGATGATCCTGCTGAGCGAACCGCTCTAGCCGATCACCCGTCGCTGATCCCGGAACCGTGCGAACCGATCAGCGCCAGAAGCTCGCGCCGTGTCGTGGGGTCGTCCCGGAAGGCGCCGAGCAGGCGGCTCGTCACCATGGTCGAGCCCGGTTTGTGGATGCCGCGCGTGGTCATGCACTGATGCGTTGCCTCGACCATCACCGCCACGCCACGCGGCTGCAAGACATCCTGGATGGTGTTCGCGATCTGCGCCGTGAGTTTTTCTTGAATCTGGAAACGTTTGGCATACGCATCGACGACGCGGGCGAGCTTGCTGATGCCGACCACGCGCCGATGCGGCAGGTAGGCCACATGCGCCCGGCCGATGATCGGCGCCATGTGGTGTTCGCAATGGCTCTCCAGGCGGATGTCGCGCAGCAGCACGATCTCGTCATACCCCTCGGTCTCCTCGAAGGTGCGTTCGAGCAGCGCCACCGGGTCTACGTCATAGCCGCTGAAGAACTCGCCATAGGCGCGGACGACGCGCGCGGGCGTGTCACGGAGGCCCTCTCGGGTCGGATCGTCCCCCGCCCACCGCAGCAAGGTCCGGACCGCCGCCTCTGCCTCCGCGCGGCTTGGCCGCGTGATCCTCGGGATGCCCGGCTCTCGGGTGACGATATCCTCCAACAGGTTTCTCCGCTGCTTGCGTCTAAGGGTATGGGTCGCTCCCACTTGGCCGACAACCCGCTCCCGTCTCAATGCACCTGCCCGCCCTGGTACGGGCTGTCGAGGCTGAAGGCCGGGATCGCCACATCGAACGTCTCGCCGGAGGCGGGCACGCTCATGTGGTAGGTGCCCACAATGAAGCCGGAGGGCGTGTCGAGCGGCGTGCCGGAGGTGTACTCGAAGCTCTCCCCCGGCTCCAGCAGCGGCTGCTGGCCCACGACACCGGGGCCGTGGACGTGTTGCGTCCGCCCGCGGGCATTGGTGATCTTCCAGGTGCGCTTCATGAGCTGCACCGTCGTCCGCCCGTTGTTCTCGATCTTGATCCGATAAGCCCAGAAGAAGCGGTTTTCCTCCGGCCGCGACTGGTCCTCGAGATAGGAAGCCCGGACGGAGACGCGGATGCCTCGCGTCGTCTTGCTGTAGCCTTCAGCCATCGGCGGTTCGCCTTGTCCCTTCTTCGCTGGAGCACATACAGTCCGCTCATCGCCCGATGCCGTCCAGGGCCTGGGCGAGATCCTCGGCCAGATCGTCCACATCCTCCAGCCCCACCGAGAGGCGGATCACGCCGTCCGTGATCCCAAGCCGCGCCCGCTCCTCGGGTCCGATCTTCATGTGGGTCGTGGTGGCCGGATGCGTCGCCAGAGACTTCGAATCGCCCAGATTGTTCGAGATCGCGATGAGCCGGAGCGCGTTCAGCATCCGGAAGGCCGCCTCCTTGCCCCCCTTCACCTCGAACGTCACGACGGTGCCGCCGGCGCGCATCTGCGCACGGGCCAGGGCGGGCTGTGGGTGGTCAGGCCGGCCTGGATAGAGCACCCGCGTGACTTCCGGGCGTTCGGCCAGACGATCAGCGAGGAGCGCGGCGGAGCGGCAGCCCGCCTCGACCCGGAGCGGCAAGGTCTCCAAGCCCTTGAGCAGCACCCATGCATCGAAGGGCGACAGCCTCCCCCCGGTGTTGCGCAGGAAGGGTTGCAGCGTGCCCTCGATCCAGTCGCGCCGGCCGAGCACCGCGCCGCCGAGTACCCGCCCCTGCCCGTCGATGTGCTTGGTACAGGAATAGACGACGACATCGGCGCCGAGCGGGATCGTCTGTTGCAGAAGCGGCGTGGCGAACACGTTGTCGGCGACGACGATCGCACCCGCCGCGTGCGCCAGCTCGGCGACGGCGCGCAGATCCAGCAGCTCCAGCATCGGATTGGAAGGCGTCTCGACCAGGACGAGGCGGGCCGGACGGTCGAGGGCGCGGCGCCATTGGTCCAGGTCGGCGCCATCCACGAAGGTGCCTTCGATCCCGAAGCGCGGCAGCAGGGTGGAGACGATCCAGTGGCAGCCTCCGAACAGGGCGCGGGAAGCCACCACGCGGTCGCCCGCGCTGAGGTGGGAGAGCAGCGCCGCGTGGACCGCGGCCATCCCGGTGGCGGTCGCCCGGCAGGCTTCCGCCCCTTCAATGGCGGCCAGCCGGCGCTCGAACATTGTCACGGTCGGATTGTCGAAGCGCGTGTACTGGTAGCGCTCGACCTCGCCCAGGAAGGTGGCCTCAGCCTGCTCGGCGCTGTCGTAGATGAAGCCCGAGGTCAGGAACAGCGCCTCGGCGGTCTCCTGATACTGGCTGCGCTCGATCCCGCCATGGACGAGGCGTGTGGCGGGGCGGAAGGCGCGGGGATCAAAGGTCATGGTCATGGCGGCAGGCCCTAAGCAGTGTGGCCCGACCGTGGAGGCGCGACGGTGCATCGCACCGAAGCTGGCCACTTTAGCGCGCTTGTTTCACCTCGCCGCAAGCCGGCCGGACAAATCGCGAGGGGCGGGAGGCCGCCAACCGCCGGACCGTAGGCCAGGACGGATTGCGCGGTCAACCCGCGTCGGGGTATGGTGGCTGGCCGGCGCGGGTGTAGTTCAATGGTAGAACGGCAGCTTCCCAAGCTGCATACGAGGGTTCGATTCCCTTCACCCGCTCCAGCCTGGACCGGAGCGTGATCGCCGAAGGCGGAACCGCCGTGGGCGCGGATCACGCTCTCAAATGACCTGCTTAGAGCTTGCCCCCGCACCACACGACCCGCCCCAGTACCTTCACCTCCTTGGTTCGCTCCGGCGGGATGCGCTCGGGCTCGTAGATCGCATTGTCGCTGATCAGCAGCAGACTGCCGTCCAGCTTGCGTTGCACGCGCTTGACCAGGCGCTGGCCGGCGTACTCCAGCACGTAGATGCCAAATTCCCGGAAGCGCTGGTCGGTGGTGTCGATCAGGAGCAGATCGCCGTCCTGGATGGTGGGCACCATCGATTCGCCCACCGCTGTCTCCAGCATCAAATCGTCGGGTTCAATGGAGAAGCTGTGGCGGATCCAGTCATGGCCGAACGCCATGAAGGCGCTGGCCTGCCCTTCGGGCGGGGCGGGCGTGACGGAGCCCGCCGCCGCGGCGGCTTGCTCGGCCTGTTTCGGCAGAACCAGGAACCGCTCCGGGTCCAGGCCTCCCTGAGCGCCACCCTCCGCGCGCGCGTTGCGCAGGCGTGGCTGCGGTCCCTCGCCCTTGGCCAGCCAGGCGATGCTCACCCCGGCGGCATCGGCCAGCGCCACGAGGCGCTCCCGGCTCGGCTCGGCCTCGCCCTTAAGCCATTTGCGGAACGCCGAGGGCGAAACATCCATCGCACGCGCCAGCCGGTCGGCGCTGCGCCAATGACTGACGATATGCTGAAGTCGCGTCACGAAGGCTTCCCGCTCCGCGCCACGGGAACGTGGCGAGCCGGCGCCTTTGGGCTGCGCCTCCGGTTCAAGGGACATTTTACTCTCTATCGCGGGCTATTGCGTGACACCGAGCGGCAAACCGTCCAAAGTCTCGACACTTTCCGGCTGAACTCCTGCGCGTTCGCGGAAGGGGGAGGTCGTGGAAGACACTTTCGAGATACTTCTCTAAAGAGAATTATGCCCACGGAATGCGACCTCCTGCAAGTACGTCCGCACCCGGTTCAGATTGGCACCCAGCCGACGTGCTTGCTGCCTTAAAGAAGCGCGGCCGCACACTGGCGGGTCTGTCCGTCGCGCACGGCTATCACCCGACAGCCGCGGGGAAGGCCCTGAAGGCCCCTTGGCCCGCGCTGGAGTTGATCATCGCCAGGGAACTCGGCCTGACGCCGCAAGAGATATGGCCCAGCCGGTACACCGCCGACGGAGAGCCGATCGGCCGGGGGCGGCGATGACCGCCAGGACATGGCGGAGGCCGAGCATTCGGCCTAGCGATGCCGGCAGGCGTTCAAATCATGATGCATCGCATCGAGTCCCTCCTGGTTGGCGGAGCCGAGCGGAAGGTTTCGGCTTCGTCAGCCTGGAACACGCGCCTTTTCATCTGGTTGCATCCAAGAACCTACGAATCGGCCTCTTCAGCGGCCAAGGACGCCCTGCACCGTCCCGAGTAGCGCCGGCTGCCTGACGCGCCGCCTTAGGATGCGAAGCTGGACAGAGGCGGTAGATTGGTGTCCGATCATCACAGGCCGTTGAGGACAGGGTGTGGCCGAGGGCAAGTTGTACATCGGAAACCGCCGCTACTCCTCGTGGTCGATGCGCGGCTGGTTGGCGGTGCGGCTGGCAGGCTTGGAGGTCGAGGAGGTGGTGATCCCGTTCACGCGGCCAGGGCCGACCGCGGCGATCAAGGCCATCTCGCCGACGGGACTGGTGCCTTGCCTTGCGCATCGTGGCGCCCTTGTCTGGGAATCGCTCGCCATCTGCGAATATTGCGCCGAGCAAGCGCCAGGCCTCTGGCCGGCTGATCCGGTGGCGCGCGCTCTGGCGCGCTCGATCAGCGCCGAGATGCACGCCGGCTTTGCCGCTTTGCGCGAGGCGATGTGGATGAACCTTGGCGCCGACTTCGCGGGACACGGGCGGACGCCGGGGGCGTTGGCCGACATCGCCCGGATCGAGGCGCTGTGGGCCGACACGCGGGCGCGGTTCGGCGGACCGTTCCTGTTCGGCCCGGACTTCATCGCCGCCGACGCCATGTTCGCTCCAGTGGTAGCTCGGTTCCTGACGTGGCGGCCGGAGCTGAGCGCGAACAGTCTCGCCTACTGCAATTCGGTGCGGGGACATCCGCTGGTGGCCGCCTGGTACGACGCCGCGGCGCGCGAGCCCCCCTCCTGGCTGCTCGCCGACTACGAGACCGCGCACTGAGGCGATTGCCAGGCGTCCCCGCCGAGCCCATGTGAGGGTCATGCCTACTCCTGATCCCGAACCCAAATCCGAGCCCAAGGCGCCGCCCTCGCCCCCACCGCCCCCCATGCCGAAGGAAATCGGCGGTCCGGCGGGTCCGGAGCCAACGCGCTATGGCGATTGGGAGCGGAAGGG
>DATFDN010000461.1:0-5079 GCA_035252035.1 Acetobacteraceae bacterium
GGCCATTCCGGGCCGTCCCGTCCGAAAGGAAACGCGTCGTGCCGTAGCCGCGCAGATACGGCACGATCACCCGGTACCCCGCCGACCCCAGCAGGGGGGCGACATCGACATAGCTGTGAATGTCGTAGGGCCAGCCGTGCAACAGGATGACCACGGGGCCGCCGGCGGGGCCGGTTTCGGCGTACCCGACGTTCAGGACGCCGGCATCGATTTGCTTCAGTGAGCCGAACGAGGTGTTGGTTCCCGGCCTGGACGTTCCGGGTTGCGCGTTGGCGGAACCGCTCGTGCCGAGCTGGGCGGCGGCGACGGCCACGCCTGCGGCGCCGAGGAATCGGCGGCGGTTGATCTCTCTGGTGTCCATGGGCAATCCTCCTTCGATCGAGGCGACGATGCCTGAATGGTCGGTATTCCGCTTTGAGGTGGCGTGGATTTATCCTCCAGACGGGCACGATTTTTGCGGCAGACGAATAGGGTGGTAGGTTGGGAAACTCAGCGCGGCAGCCAGCTTGTGTCCCTGGCTTTGCTCTACCGGTTTGAAGACTTCGTTCTTGATTCCAACCGGCGCGAGCTGCGCCAGGGCGGTGGTCTCGTGGCGGTCGAGCCGCAGGTCTTCGACTTGTTGGAATACCTCATTCGCGCCCGGAACCGCGTGGTCAGCCGCGACGATCTTCTTTCCGTGGTCTGGCAGGGGCGCATCGTCTCGGAAGCGACGCTCAGCAGCCGGGTGAACTCGGCCCGCGCCGCGATCGGCGACAATGGGGCGGAACAGCGCCTGATCCGGACCCTCCCGCGCAAGGGCGTCCGTTTCGTCGGCGCCGTGCATGAGATCCCCGACAGTCCGCCAGAACCGGCGGCCGGGGCGGTACTGGAAGGCGTGAAGGCGCGCGCGAGCGACCCGGAGGGTCCGTCGATCGCGGTTCTCCCCTTCACCAATATGAGCGGCGACCCGGAGCAGGACTACTTTGCCGACGGGATGGCCGAGGAGATCATCACCGCGCTATCGCGCTGTAGCGGACTGTTCGTCATCGCCCGGAACTCGTCGTTCACCTACAAGGGCAAGGCGGTGGATATCCGCCGGGTCGGGCGCGAGCTTGGGGTGGGCTATGTGCTGGAGGGCAGCGTCCGCCGCAGCGGCGAGCGGCTGCGGATCAGCGGGCGGCTCATCGACGCGACGTCCGGGGTCCACCTTTGGACCGACCGCTTCGAGGGCGATCTGAGAGACGTCTTTGAGCTGCAAGATCGGATATCAGAGAGCGTGGTCGCTGCGATCGAGCCGACTTTGCAGTTCGCCGAGATCAGGCGGCGCAAGCACAACTTGCCGAGCAAGCCCGACGCGTACGATCTCCTGCTGCGCGCGTACGGGCTGGAGTACCAGTTCACCGCTGAGAGCATGACGGCGGCGCTGAGTTGTCTCGGTCAGGCGCTGGTGGCCGATCCGTCCTACGCCCCGGCTATGGCGGCCGCGGCCTATTGCCACGCCCAGCGCCACTTTCAGGGATGGGCGCCGCAGAACGACACGCACCGCGCGGAGGGCCTGAGGCTCGCCTGGCACGCCGTCGAGCTGGCGCCGAATGACGCGCAGGTTCTGTGGATGGCCGCCTTCGCGATCTGGAATCTGGCGCAGGAGGAGAGAGAGGCGGCGCCCGAGCTGTTCAGCCGTTCCCTGATGATCAACCCGAATTCCGCCATGGCTTTGACCTTGGCGGGCTGGGTCGAGACGATGCGCGGCAACCAGGGGACGGGCCGTGAGATGATCGCGCGGGCGCGACGGCTCAATCCGTCTGATCCGCGCGGCTGGCTCATGTCGGGAGCCATGGCGATTGCTGCGGTCATCGACGGGAATTATGCCGAGGCCGTGACATGGGCTGAAAAGGCGCTCGCCCAGAACCGGCGCTTCGCGGTCGCCCTTCGCGTCCTGGCGGTCGCTCTCGTGAAAATCGGACGGCGTGGCCGAGCGGCGCAGGTCGTCCAGGAACTGCTGAAGATCGAGCCCGCGCTGACGATCTCGGGGTTTTTCACTCGAATACCGGTTCCCCTCGAATCAATGGCTCGAACCTACGCGGAAGCGCTGAGAGCTGCCGGATTGCCGGAGTGATTGAGCGTACGGGGCCGCGAAGGCGGGTTCCGGTCCGACACCCTATTAGGGCGCAGTCGCGCCCACCACACCACAAACGCCGCCCTTCATCACCTAGCCAGGCTGTCGCCCGACCGCTGGTGAGAACTGCGGGTTAGAGCGCGTCCGGAGCCGATTAGGTCGCGACCTCGCCAGCCGCCACTTCACCTCTCCCGCGAGCGGGAGAGGTGTAACCGGCAAGCGCATCCGGTTGTTTCAATGTGATCGGAAAACACACTAAGACCGCGTCCGGTTGTAATCCGTCAGGCGCAGCTCGATGCGCCGGTTCCTGGCGTAGCCCTCCGGGGTCTCCGCCGGGTCGAGCGGATGATTGTCGCCGAACCCGGTGGCCGCCAGGTGGTCGGGCGGCACGCCCTCCTTGATCAACAGGTTCACCACGCTGATCGCGCGCGCGGCCGACAGCTCCCAGTTCGACGCGAAGCGCCCACCGGTGATGGGCTGGCGGTCGGCGTAGCCGTCCACGTCCAGCACCCAGGCGATGTTCGGGGGGATCTTCTCGGCGATGTGCTTCACCGTCTCGGCGATCTTGCTCATCTGCACGACCCCGTCCGAAGTGAGGTCGGCGGAGCCCACGGGGAACAGCACGTCGCTTTGCATCACGAACCGGTCGCCCACGATCCCGATCCCCGGCTCGCCGGCCAGCACCTTGCGCAAGGTGCCGAAGAAGTCGCTGCGGTAATCCTGCAATTCCTGGACCTTGGCGGCCAGAGCGATGTTGAGCTGCTGGCCCAGGTTGGCGATCTTGACGTCCTTCTCGCGCCCGACGGTCTGGGCGACGTCGAGCGCCTTCGCCACGCCCGCGAGCTGCGCCTTGAGCTGATCGACCTGCTGGGTGAGCAGCGCGATCTGCGCCTTCGCGCTGTCGCCAAGCTTGCGCTCCTGGTCGAGCTGGAGGGCGACGGCACGGCGGCGATCCTCCTCGGTGGTCGCGCGCGCGGCCGCCTCTTGCGCCTGCTTCTCAAGCTGGTCGCGCAGCGCGGCGAGCGCGCGCACCTGCTGGTCCATCCGGGCGAGGTCGTCGAGCTTCGCCTGGATGGTCTCGCGATCGACGCTCACCGTGCGGTTCAGCGCCTCGGCCTCGCGCCGCATCGCCTCCAAGTGTTGCTGCGCCTCCGCCAGGCGCGTCGCGAGATCGGTGGCGCGCGCCTCCGCGCCCCGCGCCGTCTGCTGCGCCGCGCCAAGCTGCCCGGTCAGGGACGCGCGGACGTTGTTCAGCTCGACCACCTGCTGGCCCAGGTTCGCGATCCGCGCGCTCAGCCCTTGCCGGTCGGCGTTCGCCGTGGCGAGCTCGCTGCTCAGCCGGGAGATCGTCCCCTCCAGCCCCGTCGCGCGCGACCGCTCCATCGAGAGCATCCGCCCGACGTCGGCGAGCTTGGCGTTGAGGGTGTCGAGCTGCTTGTTGCGGCCGGTCAGCGCGAAGGAGAGGAATCCCTGCGCCAGGACGAAGACGAGCAGCACGAAGATGATGACCATGAGCAGCGTGGACAGGGCATCCACGTAGCCCGGCCAGGCTTCCATCCCTGCCGCCATGCCGGCGCGGCGGCGGCGCGTTCCAAGGGCCATCTAGCCACGCTCCTCCAAACGGGCCGCCTCCGAGCGGGCGGCGATGGTGCGCGTGAGAATCCGGAGATCACTCCGCAGCTCGGCGATGGTTTGCAAGCGGCCCTGCTCGCTTTCCGTCAGCAGCCGCTGGAGATGCAGGTCGATGTTGCGCAGGTGCGCCCGCGAAATCTCGTCGAGGCCGGCGTCGTTGCGCATATCGACCAGGCGTTGCAAGACGGGCGCCACCGATTGCTGCGCCTCGCCGATGCGCAGCATCAATTGTTGGTTGGCGCGCATGGTGTCGGTCAGCGCCGCCATGCGCTCGGCGAGCGCCAGCACGGTCTGGCTCGCCTGCGCGCGGGTCTCCTCCCCGCGCGCGAGGATGTGTTGCAGGCTCTCCATGTTCTCGGCCGCCTGCTCCAGCAGCGCCTGCACATAGACCGGCACCGATCCCTCGCCCTCGATGATGCCCGACGAAAGCCGGGTCAGGCCGGCCAGCCACTCCTCCAGTTCGTTGAAGAACCGGTTCTGCGCCTGCGCGGCCGTCAGGTCGAGAAAGCCCAGGACGAGCGCGCTGGAGAGTCCGAACATGCTGGCCGAGAAGGCGATCCCCATGCCGTTCAGCGGCTCGGCGAGGCCGGACTTGAGCTGCTCGAAAAGCTGGGAGAGGTCGCTCGAGGCGATCGACATGTGCTGGATCACGCCCGACACCGCGCCCACGGTGCGCAGCAGCCCCCAGAATGTCCCCAGCAGGCCCAGGAAGATCAGCAGCCCGGTCATGTAGCGGGCCACCTCGCGGCTTTCATCGAGGCGCGAGCCGATCGAGTCCAACAGGCTGCGCGTGGCCAGGGTGGAGAGGGTGAACCGGGCCTGCGCCCCGCTCTTCGGCCCGCGTCCGGCATCGCGCATGGTGAGCATACTCGCCATCGGCGCGAGCAGCCGCGGCGCCGGAACGGCGGTGGCCCTGGGCCGGGGGTTCTGGTACGCCTCCAGCCAGGCCACTTCGCGGCCGAGGCGCGTCACCTGGCGCAGCGTCCAGACGATGCCGAAAAGAAGGATGAACAGGATCAGCCCATTCAGATCCGGATTGTTTAGGAAGATGGTCCGAAGCGTCGGCGCCAGCCAGGCAGCGATTGCGGCGACCGCGACCAGGAACACCAACATGCGGATCAGGTAGGTCTTGGGGCGGGTCATGGCTGCTTGCCTTGCTTCGGCGGGGCGTCGCCGCTCGTGCCCGTGACGGTAACGATGGCCATGTTGGCGGCGCTAGCCTGCTCCGCCGGAGGTGAGCCGAGCGCGCGCATTGTGATGCGATCCGCCGGCACCCCAGCCCCCGTAAGCGCGGCGCGGACCGCGAGCGCGCGGGCCAGCGACAGCCGCCGGGCGGCGGAGGCGTCCCCCTC
>DATFDN010000462.1:0-8554 GCA_035252035.1 Acetobacteraceae bacterium
AAAGGCAGTGCTCGGTGAAGAAATCCGGCCACTCCTCCAGGCGGTCAGCATCGATCGTCGCCGCGTAGGCGGCGTTCAGCTCGGCGAGCCGGAGCAGCGTCGCGCTCATAGACGCATCGTCGCCCGCCATTGCTTCCAGAATCCGCGCACCGCCGTCTCGCTGGCCCGGCTCTCCTGGCTCTCCGCGCCGGCGCCGCCCATTTCCAGGATCGACACCTGATCGGCCGCGGCGGCCGCGCCGCGCTCCACGAAGCCGCCGATGCAGCCGTCCTCCAAGGAGACGTACCCCGCTGGTCCGGTCAGATTGATCTGCCGCAGCCGCTGCGCCCGCATCTCCGGCGTGTCGTCGGCGTAGCCGAGGTAGATCCAGTGCAGATCCGTCTCGTCCGTCCCGCGCGGCAAGAAATGCCGCAACGCCAACACGTTGCGCGTGCGTTGCAGGACGAAATTGGGGAAGATCGAGATGATTTGCTGCTGGACGCCGTCGCCGTGCTCATCGACCCAGTCGAGCAGGCGGGGATCGGCGAGGCGGAAATCGTCATTCACCGAGCGCAGCCCGTCATAGGTGGTGTCCACCGCCTCGGTCGGCGCGAGCGTTTTCGAAACATGGCAGCCACCGGCCTCGCTGACATAGACACCGCCGCCCTGACTGAGGCGGGTGATCTTGAAGGTGGCGAAGAACGTGTGCAGCAGGCTGGCGTGGTAGGTGTCGCGCACGTTCTCGGCGTACAGCTTCCAGTTGTTGGGCAGCACCTCGGTAAACCGTCCGATCACCTCCAGGGGACGGCGGGTGATAAGAGAAAGATACGCGAGGACATCAGGGCCGGCATACTGCGCGAGGTCGGGCGTGTCGGGCGCGAGCGTGCCGAACACCAGCCCGCAGAGCGTGGCGACGCGCAGTTTGCGCGGGCCGTGCGCCTCCAGACGGAATCCGGCCGGCATCCCGCCCTTGCCGTTCACCCCGCGCTGGAACGCGACCGAGCGGAGCGTCCCGCACAGGTCATAGCGCCAGGCGTGATAGACGCAGGTGAAGTCCTTGGCGCCCGAGCCTGCGTCATCGAAGCAGATCAGCGCGCCGCGATGCGCGCACCGGTTCTCGAACGCCGCGATCGTGCCGTCCTGCGCGCGCGCGACCACCACCGGCATGGCGCCGACGAACGTAGTCCGCCAGTCGCCGGGCTGGGGGAGGTCGCGTTCGAGGCAGAGATAATTCCAAGTCGGTCCCTGGAACAGCCGCGTCTGCTCCTGCTCCAACAAGTCGCGATCCTGATAGACCCAGAACGGGACGCGGGTCAGCCCCTCGGGCCAGGCGCGCGGTTCGGGGAGGGCGAGCGGAGCGTCCATGGGCGTTCCTCAAGCAGAAAAATGACTTTCGCGCCGCTCCTCCGGCGAGGCAAGTGCGCCTCCCCGGCCACCCAACATCATTTCGCCCCCCGTCCCTTGACCGGCTGCATCGTGCGCGACCATTCTGCGCCCAGCGCCGGACACGGCGATGCGAGGACAAGGTGAGGGGGACGCAATGCCTCAGGTCAGCCTGACGGTGAACGGCAAGCAGCATTCGGTCGAGGTCGAGGGGCGCACCCTCCTGGTGGAGCTGCTGCGGGAGAAGCTGGGACTCACCGGCACTCATGTCGGCTGCGACACCAGCCAGTGCGGCGCCTGCGTCGTGGACCTGAACGGCGGCAGCGTGAAGTCCTGCACCATGCTCGCCTTGCAGGCCGAGGGCGCCAACGTCACCACCATCGAGGGGCTGGCGAAGCCGGACGGCACGCTGCACCCGATGCAGGAGATGTTCCGCGAGCACCACGCCCTGCAATGCGGCTTCTGCACGCCGGGCATGGTCATGAGCGCCATCGACCTGGTGCGGAGCCATCCCGAGGGCCTGACCGAGCGGCAGATCCGGGAAGGACTGGAAGGCAATCTCTGCCGCTGCACGGGCTACCACAATATCGTCAAGGCCATCGCTGCCGCCTGGCCGCTGATGCACGGCAAGCCGATGCCGGCGGCGGCCGAGTAATCCGGCGGGAACGGGAGGGACATCATGGGCCACGAGGGCATCGGCGCTTCCGTCCGCCGCAAGGAGGACCGGCGGTTCCTGAGCGGGCGGGGCAACTACACCGACGACATCAACCGCCCCGGACAGCTCTACGCCTATATCCTTCGCGCCGACCGGCCGCACGCCCGGATCGGCCGCATCGACACGACCCAAGCCGCCAAGGCGCCGGGCGTGGTGGCGGTGTTCACCGGCGCCGACATGCAGGCGGAGAACATTGGCGGCCTGCCCTGCGGCTGGCAGATCCACAACAAGGACGGCACGCCGATGGCCGAGCCGCCGCATCCGGTGCTCGCGGTGGGCAAGGTGCGCCACGTCGGCGATCCGGTCGCGGTGGTGATCGCCGAGACGCGCCAGCAGGCGAAGGACGCGGCGGAGCAGATCACGGTCGATTACGAGGATCTCCCTGCCGTCGCCAACCTGCGCGACGCGGTCGCGCCCGGCGCGCCGCTGGTGCATGACGACGTGCCGGGCAATATCTGCTACGACTGGCACCTGGGGGACAAGGCCCTTGTCGATCAGGCCTTCGCCAAGGCGGCGAAGGTGGTCAAGCTCGACCTCACCAACAACCGCCTGGTCCCCAACGCGATGGAGCCGCGCGCCGCGATCGGCGAGTACGACGTGCCGAGCGGCGATTACACGCTCTACACCACCAGCCAGAACCCGCACGTCATCCGCCTGCTGATGGGCGCCTTCGTGCTGCACATCCCGGAGAATCGCCTGCGCGTGGTCGCCCCGGACGTGGGCGGCGGGTTCGGCTCCAAGATCTACCACTACGCCGAGGAGGCGATCGTCACCTGGGCGGCGGGCAAGGTGCGCCGGCCGGTGAAATGGACCGCCGAGCGGACGGAGAGCTTCCTGTCGGACGCGCACGGACGCGATCATGTCACCACGGCCGAGATGGCGCTGGACGCGCAGGGCAACTTCCTCGCCCTGCGGGTGCATACTCTGGCGAACATGGGCGCCTACCTCTCCACGTTCGCGACTAGTGTGCCGACATATCTTTACGCAACGCTGCTCGCCGGCGTGTACAAGACCCCGGCGATCTACGCGGAGGTGAAGGCGGTGTTCACCAACACCGTCGCGGTGGACGCGTATCGCGGCGCCGGCCGGCCGGAGGCGACGTTCCTGCTGGAGCGGCTGGTGGATGTGATCGCCCACGATACCGGCCACGACCGGGTGGAGCTGCGCCGGCGCAACTTCATTCCGCCCAATGCCTTCCCGTACCAAACCCCCGTGGCGCTGCAATACGACAGCGGCGACTACGCCAAGACGCTGGACGCCGCGATGAAGGCCGCCGATGTCGCCGGATTCGAGGCGCGGCGCAAGGCGGCGGCGGCGCGCGGCAAGCTGCGCGGGCTCGGCTATTCCACCTACGTGGAGGCGTGCGGCATCGCGCCCTCCTCGGTGGTGGGCTCGCTCGGCGCCCGCGCGGGGCTTTACGAGTGCGCCAACATCCGCGTTCACCCCACGGGCAGCGTGACCGTGTTCACCGGTTCGCACAGCCACGGCCAGGGGCACGAGACGACGTTCGCGCAGTTGGTCCACGAGCAGCTCGGGGTGCCATTCGATCAGATCGAGATTGTGCATGGCGACACCGGGAAAATCCCGTTCGGCATGGGCACCTACGGCAGCCGCAGCCTCGCGGTCGGGGGCAGCGCCATGGTGAAGGCGATGGACAAGATCGTCGCCAAGGGCCGCAAGATCGCCGCGCACATGCTCGAAGCATCGGTGGACGACATCGAGTTCAAGGATGGCAAGTTCACCGTCACCGGCACCGACCGCTCGAAGGCGTTCGCCGAGATCTCCCTCGCGGCCTACGTGCCGCACAACTACCCGATCGAGGAGGTCGAGCCGGGGCTGGAGGAGACCGCCTTCTACGACCCGAAGAACTTCACCTACCCGGGCGGGTGCCACATCTGCGAGGTGGAGATCGACGCCGAGACGGGCGTGCCGGAAGTGGTGAACTTCGTCGCCGTGGACGATCTGGGGCGCATCATCAACCCGATGATCGTCGAAGGCCAGGTGCAGGGCGGCGTCGCGCAAGGCATTGGGCAGGCGCTGCTGGAGAACGCAGCCTATGACGGCTCGGGCCAACTCATGACCGGATCGTACATGGACTACACCATGCCGCGCGCCGACAACGTGCCGAACATCACGGTGGGGACCGAGATGACGCTCTGCACGCATAATCCACTCGGTGTGAAGGGCTGCGGCGAGGTGGGGGCAATCGGCAGCCCGCCGGCGGTCATCAACGCGGTGGTGGACGCGCTGCGCGACTACGGGGTGCGCCATATCGATATGCCCGCCACGCCACAGAAGATTTGGTCGATCCTCCAGGCCGGCCGGCCGCGCATGGCGGCCGAGTAGCCGGCTCCATCCTGAAAGACGAAGGAACCGCACGATGTATGACTTCGGCTATCAGCGGGTGAGCAGCGTCGAGGAGGCAGCGAAGCTGCTCGCGGCGGACCCGGAGGCGAAGCTTCTCGCCGGGGGGCAGACCCTGATCCCGGTCTTGAAGCAGCGGCTCAACCGGCCCTCGACCGTGATCGACATTGCGCAGACTGGGCTCGCCGGCATCAAAGCCGACGGCACGACAGTGACGATCGGGGCGATGACGCCGCACGGAGCCGTGGCAGCCTCGCAGGACGTGCGACGGCTGATTCCCGCTCTGGCGGAACTGGCCGGGATGATCGGCGATGAGCAGGTGCGCCATCGCGGCACGATCGGCGGCAGCCTCGCCAACAACGACCCGGCCGCCGACTATCCGGCGGCGGTGCTGGCGCTGAACGCCACGGTCCGCACCCAGCGCCGGGCGATCAAGGCGGATGATTTCTTTCTCGGCATGTTCACGACCGCGCTGGAGCCAGACGAGATCATCACCGCCGTCGAATTCCCGGCGCCCGAGAAGGCAGCTTACGAGAAATTCCGCAACCCGGCCTCGCGGTACGCCATGGTTGGCGTGTTCGTGGCCAAGCTGCGCGACGGCGGCGTGCGGGTCGCGGTCACGGGCGCGGGGCAGAACGGCGTGTTCCGCCACACCGCCATGGAGCAGGCGCTCGCTTCCAACCTGTCGCCCGATGCCATCGCCAACGTGACCACCCCGGCGAGCGAGATGAACTCCGATATTCATGGCAGCGCCGAATATCGGGCGCATCTGGTCGGCGTGATGACGAAACGGGCACTGGCGAAGCTGCGCTAAGTCCGGCATCCAGTGCTCGACCCGGAGGACTGGGAGGCGTTTCGCGCGCAGGCGCACCGGGCGCTGGATGAGATCCTTGACTACACGCGCGACATCCGGGACCGGCCGGTTTGGCGGCCGGTCCCGGATGCCGTGCGCGCCGGCTTGGACACCTCCATGCCGCGCCGTCCCGAGGGCCTGGCGGCGGCGTGCGATGAGTTCCGCCGCGCCATCCTGCCCTTCGCCACGGGCAATGTTCATCCGGGCTTCATGGGCTGGGTGCATGGCGGCGGCAATCCGGCCGGCATTGTCGGGGAGATGCTGGCCGCCGGGCTGAACGCCAATCTGGGCGGACGCGATCATGCGCCGATCCTGGTGGAGCGGCAGGTGATCGGCTGGATGGCCGAGCTGTTCGGACTGCCCGACACGGCCGGCGGCCTGCTCGTCACCGGCACGTCCATCGCCAACCTGATAGCGGTCCTGATCGCGCGCCGGCAAGCCGACCATGCGGTTCGGGAGCGCGGAACGAGGGGATCGCCTCTGGTTGCCTACGCTTCGGCGGCGGCGCATGGCTGCGTCGCTCGCGCCATGGACATGGCGGGGCTGGGCACCGACGCGTTGCGGCTGATCGCGACGGATGAGGCCGGGCGGATGCGCGCGCCAGAATTGGCCGAGGCGATCACATGCGACCGCGAGGCTGGGCTGCGCCCGTTCCTCGTTGTCGGCACGGCCGGAAGCGTGAATATCGGCGCGATCGACGACCTGCCTGGCCTCGCCGCGCTGTGCCGGCGCGAGGGTCTATGGTTCCACATAGATGGCGCCTTTGGCGCGTTGGCCGCGCTGTCGCCCACGCTGCGCCCGCTGCTTTGGGGAATCGAGCGGGCGGACAGCATCGCCTTCGATTTCCACAAATGGGGTCAGGTGCCCTACGACGCCGGCTGCATCCTGGTGCGCGAGCGTGCCCATGCCGAGCAGGCTTTCGCCGCGCCCGCCGCTTATCTGCGACGCGAGGCGCGCGGCCTGGCGGGCGGTGCGCCCTGGCCCTGCGATCTCGGCCCCGACCTCTCGCGCGGCTTTCGCGCGCTCAAGATCTGGTTCACCGTCAAGACCTGGGGCGCCGATGCGATCGGGGCGAGCATCCTGCATTGCTGCGAAGTCGCCCGCCACCTCGCCGCGCTGGTGGACGCGGCCCCGATGCTGGAGCGTATGGCACCCGTGGCGCTGAACATCGTGTGTTTTCGCTACAGGTTCGGCCTCGATAGTGACCGCCAGAACGCCGAGCTGGTTGCCGACTTGCAGGAATCCGGCATCGTTGCGCCCTCTACCACCACGCTGGGTGGCAGACTCGCGATCCGTGCGGCGATCGTGAACCACCGGACGCGGCGCGAGGACGTGGATGCGCTGATTGCAGCGGTGCGGGAGATTGGCACTCGGCGTGCCCGCAACCTTGTTCAAGGCAGAGGTACCTTCACATGAAGCGCCGCGACATCTTGAAAGCCACGCTCGCCGGCGGCGCCGCGCTCGCCGCGCCGCGCATCGTCCGCGCCGAGCGTCAGCGCGTGCTCAAATTCATACCCCAAGCCGACCTCGCCTCGCTGGACCCGATCTGGACCACGGCCGATGTCACGCGCAACCACGGTTTCATGGTCTTTGACACGCTTTATGGCGTTGACAATGCCTACCAGCCCGATCTGCAAATGGCCGCTGGGCACGCGGTAAGCGGCGACGGGCGGCAATGGGACATCACGTTGCGCGACGGGCTGAAATTCCATGACAACACGCCGGTTTTGGCGCGCGACTGCGTGGCCTCGCTAAACCGCTGGGGTAGGCGCGACGCGTTTGGATCGGTCCTGATGGCGGCGACCGACGAGCTTTCGGCGCCATCGGACAAGGTGATTCGCTTCCGGCTGAAGACGCCGTTCCCGCTCCTGCCGGCGGCGCTCGCCACGATCACCAACATGCCCTGCATCATGCCGGAGCGGTTGGCCAAGACCGATCCATTCCAGCAGGTGACGGAGATGGTCGGAAGCGGGCCGTTCCGTTTTGTCGCCTCCGAGCGCGTGCCTGGTTCGCGGGTGGTCTATGAGCGCTTCGCCGGCTACGTGCCGCGCCCGGACGGCCCGGCCGAGTACACCGCCGGGCCGAAACCGGTGAACTTCGATCGCGTGGAGTGGACGGTCTCGCCCGACCCCGCCACCAACGCCGCCGCGCTGAGCGCCGGAGAGTTCGACTGGTGGGAGAATCCGACGATCGACCTCGTGCCTTCGCTCAAGCAGAACCAGGATCTCGTGACGGTGGTGAAGGACCACACGGGCGAGATCGGCTGCTTGCGTTTCAATGAGCTGTTCCCGCCTTTCGACAACCCAGCGATCCGCCGCGTGGTGGTCTCGGCGGTGAATCAGCGCGACTACATGGACGCCGTTGCCGGCTCCGACCCCAGCCTCATTCTCGACAAGGTCGGCCTGTTCGTGCCGGGCAGCCCAATGGCGAGCGCCGTCGGGATCGAGACGATGCAGGGCGCGTCCGATCCGGCCAGGCTGCGCCAGGCGCTGCAAGCCGCCGGCTATAAGGGCGAGCGCGTCGTGGTCCTGGCGGCCTCCAATTTCCCGACCATCAACGCCATCGCGCAGGTGGGCGGGGAGATGCTGAAGCGGATCGGCTTCAATGTCGATTACCAGTCGCTCGACTGGGGCACCGTCGTGCAGCGCCGCGCCAGCCGCAACCCGGTGGACCAGGGCGGGTGGAACGTCTTCTTCACCTTCCTCGGCGGAATCGGCAATGTCACCCCGGCCTCGGACATCGCGCTCCGCTCGGACGGCAAGGGCTGGTTCGGCTGGCCGACCGACCCCCGCATGGAGGAGTTGCGGCTGGCCTGGTTCCGCGCGCCCGACCTCGCCGCGCAACGCAAGCTGTGCGCCGAGATGCAGGCGGAGTTCTTCCAAAACCCGTCCTATGCGCCGCTTGGGATGTACTTCCAGCCGACGGCGTTCCGATCGACGCTGACGGGAGTGCCGGAGGGAATTCCGCAGTTCTACCGGGTGCGGCGGGTTTGAAGCTCTCGCAGGAACGCCTCGGGGAGAGTAGGTTCGGGCCATGAATCTGGTACGTCACCAGAGATGTAGAGCGGAAAAGCGGAGCGCATTCCGCCATCGTCCGGCGCGTTAGTGATTAGGCGAAATGCGCTGCGCTTTTCCGCCCTACGGTTATTGTGCCCTACGGCATGGGTGAACATCAACACTGCTCGCACACTTTCGGCATGGCGGCATGATCAATCACCCCTCGCCCGTGTAGACCGCCCGAGGCCGGATCACTTGTTCATC
>DATFDN010000463.1:0-6626 GCA_035252035.1 Acetobacteraceae bacterium
CTTGCTCCTGGTGCGTCATCGCGAACCGGCTTGCCCCCCTCACCCAACCTCTCCCCCCGTTCCGGGGGGAGAGGGGCTATTTTGGCGCGCTTGGCATAGGCCCGCATCCCGCTAAGCCGCCAATGCCGCCAGCGCGTCGAACAGCGGTTTGCCGTCCGTCCCGCCCATCAGCGGATCGACCAGATCCTCGGGATGCGGCATCAGGCCCAGGATGCGCAGATCGGGGCTGTAGATGCCGGCGATGGCGCGGGCGCTGCCGTTGCGGTTGGCCTCCGGCGTGGCCTGCCCGGTCGGCGTGACGTAGCGGAACGCGACCAGCCCCTCGCCCTCCAGCCGGTCGAGCGTCGCTTCGTCGGCGGTGTAGTTGCCGTCGCCATGGGCCATCGGCGCGCGGAACACCTGGCCCTGCTGGTACTGCGCGGTGAAGACCGTGTCGGCGCGCTCGACCCGCAGATGGCAGTCGGCGGAGATGAACCGCAGGCTCGCGTTGCGCAGCAGGGCGCCGGGCAGCAGCCCCGCCTCGGTCAGGATCTGGAAGCCGTTGCAGACGCCCAGGACGAATCCGCCCCGCGCCGCGAAGTCGCGCACCGCGCGCATCACCGGCGAATGCGCCGCCATGGCGCCGCAGCGCAGATAGTCGCCGTAGCTGAACCCGCCGGGGAGCACTACCAGATCAAGCCCCTCAAGGTCGGTCTCGGTGTGCCAGACCATGCGCGGCGGGCGGCCGGAGGAGCGTTCGAGCGCGATGGCCATGTCGCGCTCGCGGTTGATGCCGGGGAAGGTGACGAGTCCGGCCCTCATGCGCCCTCCACCGCGACGCGCCAGCTTTCGATCACCGGGTTGGCGAGCAGGCGCCGGGCCATCTCCTCGGCCAAGGCGCGCGCCTTCGCCGGATCGGTCTCGGCGAGGTCAAGCTCGATGACCTTCCCGGCGCGCACCTCGCCAACGCCCCCGAAGCCCAGGCCCGCCAAGGCGTGGCCGATCGCCTTGCCCTGGGGGTCCAGCACGCCCGCCTTCGGCATGACCGTGACCACGGCCCTCACTGCATCATCTCCGGCCCCTTCATGTCGCGCGAGCCGGCCTCGGGCAGGATGCCGAGGCGCTTGGCGACCTCCTGGTAGGCCTCCTCGACCTTGCCGAGGTCGCGGCGGAAGCGGTCCTTGTCCATCTTCTCGTTGGTCTTGCTGTCCCACAGCCGGCAATTGTCCGGGCTGATCTCGTCCGCGAGAACAATGCGCATTTCCTCGTTTTCCCACAACCGGCCGAACTCTAGCTTGAAATCGACCAGGGTGATCCCGACGCCGAGGAAGAGTCCCGTCAGGAAGTCGTTGATCCTCAAGGAAAGTGCCACGACATCATCGAGATCCTGGGTGGAGGCCCAGCCGAAGCAGGTGATGTGCTCCTCCGAGACCAGCGGATCGCCCAGCGCGTCGTTCTTGTAATTGTACTCGATGATGGAACGAGGCAGCCGCGTGCCTTCGGGAATGCCCAGGCGCTGGCTCAGGCTTCCGGCGGCGATGTTGCGGACCACGATCTCGAGCGGGATGATCTCGACCTCGCGGATAAGCTGTTCGCGCATGTTGAGGCGTCGCACGAAATGGGTGGGGATGCCGATTTCGGCGAGGCGCATCATCAGGTACTCGCTGATCCGGTTGTTCAGCACGCCCTTGCCGGTGATGACTCCCTTCTTCTGCGCGTTGAAGGCGGTGGCGTCGTCCTTGAAATATTGGACCAGGGTGCCGGGCTCCGGCCCCTCGAACAGGATCTTTGCTTTACCTTCATAGAGTTGGCGTCGGCGGGCCATGGCGATCCCCTGAGACCGTCCTCCGCCCGGGCGGGCGGGGGGACGCGACCGCCCCCGGCGCGGGCACGGCGGGCGCGATATAGCAGCGCCAGCCCCGTCCCGCCAAACCGGGGCTTGCGGCGATCGTCCCCAGGCGGCAAAGAGCGGGCTCGGTCGAAGGAGGCTTCGTGCGCGGACATTTGGGCGCGCGCCTCGCGCAGGTCATCCCCACGCTCTTGTTGGTGAGCGTGCTCGTTTTCTGCCTGCAACAACTCATGCCGGGCGACCCGGCCGTTGTCATGGCCGGGGACAGCGCCGATCCGCAAACCATCGCCCAGATCCGCGCCGAGCTGTGGCTCGATCGCCCGCTGCCCGCGCAGTACGTCCACTGGCTGGGCCATGTGCTGCATGGCAAGCTCGGCTATTCCTGGCGCAACCGGGAGGATGTCGCGGTCCTGATCGGCGAGAAGCTGCCCGTCACGGCGCAGCTCGCGTCCATGGCGTTCGTGATCGCGGCGGCGATCGGCGTCCCGGCTGGGGTGCTGGCGGCGGCGCGGCGGAATTCCGCCTGGGACTATCTCGCCAACGCGGTGGGGCTGGCCGGGCTGTCAATCCCGACCTTCTGGCTCGGGATCATGATGATCCTGCTGTTCTCGGTCCGGCTCGGCTGGCTGCCGCCCTCGGGCTATGTGCCCCTGACCGAGGACTGGGCGCGCTCGCTCGCCACCACCGTCATGCCCGCCTTCGTCCTGGGCGCCGCCATCGCGGCGGTGCTGATGCGCCACACCCGCAGCGCCATGCTCGGCGCCATGGGGCAGGACTTCATCCGCACCGCCCGCGCCAAGGGGCTGCCCGAGCGCGTCGTGGTGCTGCGCCACGCGCTGCGCAACGCCCTGATCCCGGTGGTGACGCTGGGCGCGCTGGAGCTGGGCGCCTTGCTCTCCGGCGCGGTGCTGACCGAGCAGGTGTTCAGCATCCCCGGCTTCGGCAAGATGATCGTGGACGCGGTGTTCAACCGCGACTACCTGGTGGTCCAGGGCGTGGTTCTGGTCACGGCCACGCTGATCGTGGTGCTGAACCTGCTCGCCGATATCCTCTATGTGCTCATCAACCCGAGGCTGCGCGCGGCATGAGCGCCCGCCGCGTCGCCGCGCACAGCCCGGCGCGGCTCGCGCTGCGCCGCTTCCTAGACCGCCCGGCGGCCGTTGCGGGGCTCGCGGTGATCGTCGCGTTCGTGCTGGTCGCGGCGCTGGCGCCGCTGATAGCGCCCTACGATCCGATCGCGACAAGCTGGAGCGCGATCCGCAAGGCGCCCTCCTGGGCGCATTGGATGGGCACCGACCAGAACGGGCGCGACGTGCTCGCCCGCGTGATCTTCGGCGCGCGGTCGAGCCTGCTGGCCGGCGTGGTCTCGGTGCTGATCGCCGCCGGGATCGGCGTGCCGGCGGGACTCGCCGCCGGCTTCGCGGGGGGCTGGGTGGACGCGGTGCTGAGCCGGGTGGTGGACGCGATGCTCGCCTGCCCGTTCCTGATCCTGGCGATCGCGCTCGCCGCCTTCCTGGGGCCGAGCCTCGGCAACGCGATGATCGCGATTGGCGTGACGTACTGCCCGCAATTCATGCGCGTCGCGCGCGCCGCGACATTGGACGCGGCGAGCAACGACTATGTCGAGGCGGCGCGCGCGCTGGGCAATCCCGCGTGGCGCGTGGCGCTGCGCCACATCGCGCCCAACATCCTGCCGCCCGTCTTGGTGCAGGCGACGCTGGCGAGCGCGGTGGCGATCCTGGCGGAGGCGGCGTTGTCGTTCCTCGGCCAAGGCCAGCAGCCGCCGGCGCCGTCCTGGGGGTCGATGCTGAACGAGGCGCAGCAGTTCCTGACGCAGGCGCCGTGGCTGGCGGTGTTTCCGGGGGTGGCGATTTTTCTGTGCGTGCTGTCGTTCAATTTGGTGGGGGATGGATTGCGGGATGCGCTGGACCCAAGAGGGCAGTAGGGTTTTGCCCACACGTTTCCAATATACTACGGTGGCGGGATGACTAGCGAGGAGATCATCGCGCGGTTGCGGGAGAACGAGGGGGCGCTTCGGGCGCGCGGCGTAGCACACGCGGCGCTGTTCGGCTCCCGCGCGCGGGGCGCTGCGCGTCCAGACAGCGATACCGATATTTATGGTCGAAATTGACCCGGAGGCGCATGTCACCGTGTTCGACTACGCCGGTCTGAAGCTCTATATTGCTAGCCTGCTCGACGGGCGGGTTGACGTGGTGGATCGCGAGGGAATCAAGCTCTATTTGCGGCCGGCGGCCATGGCCGATGCGATCTATGCCTTCTGACCCCTCGACGGTACTCTATGGTGATGTTGGTCAGACCATAGGCGCAAACTCTCAATCCGCTGAAAGTGACCATGCATCACATTGATCAGGACAAGGGGCTTGCTGCCTCTGTAGGCTCTCATCCTTCTCTTTTCCGGTTGTAATGAAATGACGCTCACCACGAACACATCCCAAGCTGGTAACGTGGACCCTACGAGTTCACGAGCCGCTGACGTACTGCACAATCCTACTGAATCAGAAGAAAGCTGCATCATCCACGACCACCCAGTCCCACCTGAAGAGATCGCGAGATATAGTCCTGTGCGAGATCCCGATGCCGAACAGGACATCGCTAGCTATGTTGAAGGAGAAGCCTCCGAATCAGTCAAACATGTTGAGAAAATCAAAACGGAATACGTTCTTGGAGACCCCTACGAGATCTGGGATGTCACCACTGACCAGGGCCGCTGGTGGGTCATAACCAATCTCACCAACTTATATTCTCAGAAGCATTTTCCAAGTCTTGACTACACTCTGTCATTCCACGTCGGTTTGATGATGCGGTTACGTAGCCGTCCCAATAGTGCCGACAGCAGTGATCCGCAACCATTCGATGAAGTGTTTCGACGGCAGGCGCAGGCGAAAGATCGATATGATCGAGCCATCGAAGCAGAGGATTATCAAGCGGTCGGAATGCAGCTCCGAGAATGTCTTATTTCGCTAATTTATGCCATGAGGCGGCGGGTCGAGATAGAGGGTGAGTTTGATAGACCCTTGGATGCTGATTTCAAAGGTTGGAGTAGTGTCTTAATGAATCAGCTCTGTCGCGGTGAGCAAAACAAAAAACTTCGTCAGTATTTAAAGGCAACATCGGAAAAAACGTGGGAGCTTGTGAATTGGCTTACTCATGACAGAGAGGCTAATCAAACAGCATCATCTATCTTAATACATGCTTGCGATACTCTAATTGGCCATTATATCCAACTTCTTACGCGTGCCGAAACCGATAATATAAAACGTTGTCCGCTATGTTCATCTCGAAATATTAGAACTCATTTTGACATTAATGTAGAGCCAGATGGACAGTATTATACCACGTGCGGTGTATGTGACTGGAGCAGCCACCCTGCCTGGCAAAACGGTCCGATAGCGTGATTAGGCGTCGCCATGATGCCCTTTGCCGTCTCCAGCAGGAATACAATGAGAAGCTGGCAGTCGATCGCCTCATCTTCGATCCATGCTGACAAGCATCTATCCGCTTGTGCTTCCCGGCATCGCGGCTAGTCCGGTTGGCAACATATGTTTGGCACAGCTCGAATAGGCCATGCTAACATGAACAATGCAACCAACTATGGAGTCAAAGCTGACCCTATTCTGTCGCGCTTCCGTGCTGCCGTTTCCGAAGCTTACGGCAACCGCATTGAGCGCATAGTGTTGTTCGGTTCTCGCGCACGCGGGGATGCAGGCCAGGACTCTGACTATGATGTTGCGGTGTTCCTACGCGACATGCCTGACCGCATGGCCGAGATGAACCAGCTTGCCGATCTGAGCACAGCCATTCTCTATGAAACGGGCGAGTTCGTTCACGCCATGCCCTATGATGCCGATTCGTACAATGACGAGCGCATACCTCTCATGTACGAAATCCGCGCCGATGGCATCGATCTGTGAAGCCGCAGACAGGTGCCTTCCTCGATAAGGCGCGAGAGCTTCTCAGTCGCGCCGATGCGATGCTGGGCATTGGGTTGAACGAGGACGCCGGACGCACTGCCTATCTCGCCGGGCTGCACGCGGCGCAAGCCTTTATCTTTGAAAGCACAGGCCGCGCGTTCAAGAAGCATTCGGGCGTGCAACGGGAATTTGCGCGGCTGGCGAAGAGCGAACCGAGCATCGACTCGGAGTTGCGGGCGTTCCTTCCTCGTACTTACAATTTCAAGGCGATCGCTGATTATGAGACTGGCCCCGGATCGAAGATGTCGGCCGAAAGTGCGCGCGCAGCAGTCCAGGCCGCGCGCCGGTTCGTGGAACACGTCATAGCTCTCATCCCGCCGAACAGCCTCGTGCCGCGCGTCCTGGACGAGCCGAAACCTTGATCGGGCACGGACGCCCCTGACGGGGCGAACGACTGCCAAATGTTGATGGCCCACGCCTCAAAGCATCGCCAATCGTGAACGAGCCCGCGCAACCTGCCGCCATCGCCTCTCTCGGCGGGAATGGGGCGGCGAGTCGGCGCTGGCCGAGGGACCGCACTTGCCACGCGGCATTAATCCAGGTCTAGGCTGGTCCAAACGCGGTCACGATATCGGGTCATCCGGGGGAAAACCCGGCCGCGGGGAGGAGACAAGATGAGGATGCTCCACCTTCTCTTCGCAGCGTCCGTTCTAGCGGTTCTCGCGTCCGAAGTGATCGCCGCCGACGCGCCACTGGCGATCGGCTACGTCACTAAGTCGGCGACCAACCAGGGCTGGACGCTGATCAACACCGGCGCCGCCGACGCCGCCCGCGAGGCCGGCGTCCAGCTCGTCGTCGCCGGCCCG